>NZ_KV793706.1:102410-102640 GCF_001808545.1 Corynebacterium sp. HMSC077D03 | reverse complement strand
GGTCACTGGTTCAATCCCAGTATCGCGCACAAGGCCCAGAAACGGGCCTAGAAAACCGGGCCTGGTTTTCGAATGCGGATGTAGCGCAGTTGGTAGCGCATCACCTTGCCAAGGTGAGGGTCGCGAGTTCGAGTCTCGTCATCCGCTCCAAGACGTTAATCGGTAGCTATTCTGGTTAGCGTGTTGACAATAAAATATCGGCGCGATTAGCTCAGTGGGAGAGCGCTTCC
>NZ_KV793706.1:0-102310 GCF_001808545.1 Corynebacterium sp. HMSC077D03 | reverse complement strand
TCGCGAGTTCGAGTCTCGTCATCCGCTCCAGCACACTTGTGTGTGAGGCGGTATCGCCACGGTGGAATGGCCGAGTGGTGAGGCAACGGTCTGCAAAACCGTGCACACGGGTTCGATTCCCGTTTCCACCTCAACTTTGACACGCTTTGGCGTGTCGAGCGCGATTAGCTCAGTGGGAGAGCGCTTCCCTGACACGGAAGAGGTCACTGGTTCAATCCCAGTATCGCGCACTAGGTGCTTAAAGCACCTAGTGGGGTTCGATAAGAATCCCGAATGCGGATGTAGCGCAGTTGGTAGCGCATCACCTTGCCAAGGTGAGGGTCGCGAGTTCGAGTCTCGTCATCCGCTCAAATAAGAACGCTCCTGTTCGGGATTCCGGACAGGAGCGTTTTGTCGTGCACTTTGAAAGTTTCAAGAGCACTTATGACTCTTTAGCCCTTTTGGCATTACCTTGATGCGGATGAGCTGTATTCCAGTGGCGAAGAATGCAGCTCCTGCAGAGCTTATTGCTGCGTCGCTTGGAGCGCTCATGCATACTGGCACCATGAAACTGTTTCTTGCGTCCTACCTTCATCCGCAGCTGCGCGAATTCTTACACGGCAAAATCTTGTACATCGATGACGCTGCTGTGGGGATGGAAGAAGTGCCGTTTGCACAGAAGGAGCGGGAAGAAGTGGCTTCTATTTCATCCGACTTTGTTTCACTGACCGTTGCGAATACCACGCTTGAAGAGTTTGAGACTCAAGTAAAGAAGGCGGATTGTGTCTACGTCGCAAGCGGTAATGCTTACCGCGTACTGTATGAGTTAAAGAAGTCTGGTGCCTTCGAACTGCTTTCTGAAGCGGTTCGCGGCGGTTTGCCATATGCTGGCAGCTCGGCGGGGGCGGTCCTTGCCGGGCCATCGGTCGAACCGATTTCCGTTATGGATGATCCAGGTGCTGTTCCCGAATTGCATGATCGTACGGCTCTATCACTTACTCCCTATGTTGTAGTTCCTCACGCACAGGGAACTACTGGCCCATACACAATTTCGGTTATTAGTGAAACGGTTCAAAAGTACGGAAAAGACTGGAACCTGGTGCTTTTGCGTGATGGGCAGGCGCTGCTGATTAATGATGATTGCGTTGAATTGATCTAGAAGGTCCTATCTCGTACAGGCAGCCATACCCACCGGGTGTGGCGTCGATTGGCGGGTGCGTCAATTTCCACCTGGAGGCGTTAACCATTTACCGAAAATAGTGTGCATTAACACATTTCCTATGACACTGGGAACTAAGTCGAATGGGGCAGCGACTACTAAGGCAACCGCTGCTCGTTCAGTTTGTTGGTATCCTGATTTGCTTTAAGCAAGGCTTAGGTTATTGGCCATTGTTTCGGGTGCGGTTATAGCATGTATTTACCCATTCGCAAGCCATGCAATTCGAGGAGAAAACTATGCACTTTCGTCGCTCCACCAGTCTGTTTGCGCTCGGTGCTGCCGCGTCCATGCTCGCCATGTCCGCGCCTGCAGCCTTGGCACACGACTCTGTGATCGGCGGCAATGTGGTCAGTGATTCTCCGCTGCAGGAGTTTCCGGAGGAGATCACTCTGGAGTTTTCCGCAGTACCTAGGGACGACTTCAACACCTTCGCCGTCACCGACACTAAGACGGGCGAGGTGCTTTTCGACGCCGAGCCCGAAATCAAACAGCGTGAGCTCACCATCGAGGTTCCGGACGATGTAAAGCCGGGACCTGGCGAGTACCAGGTGGGCTTCCAGATCACCTCCTCGGACGGGCATGCAACCCGTGGTTCCGTTCCGTTTAGCGTTGCCGGCTCTGCCGACGGCGCAGCGGGCGATGCCGCAGACGGCGATGACGCGAATGACGCTGCTGCTAAACAAGATGAAACCAACTCCGAGGGCCTGCCGCCCGCCGCACTGTGGGCGCTGGGCATCGTCGGTGTTCTGGCTATCGTCGCCGTGGTCATCATGGCCGGTGCAAAGATGCGCCGGGCAAATGACCTGGACTCTTAAAAACCACCCCTTTTAAGACGCAGGCAAGGCACAAATAAAACGAGTGCCTTCGCGCCTTAAAGCTTGGACAAGAAAGACATCTAATGATGAAGATGCGTAATATCGTTGTTTCTGCCGTTGCCGTCAGCGCACTCTGGCTGGCTGGCTGCTCCAACAGCGAGCAGGATTCCGGTGCCGAAAAGGAAGCTGCAACCAGCGCGGCTCCGGCAAGCGCAAGCGCCTCCGATAAGCAGGCAGGCGATGTCACCATCGAGGACGGCGTGGTTCGCGCCATGGCTGAGGATGCGGAGATGACTGCCATCTTCGGCACCATCCATAACGATTCCGACAAGGACATCACCGTCACTGGCTTTAGCTCCTCCATCGACGCCGAGATGAACCAGGTGCACGAGGTTGTTGACGGTGTAATGCAGGAAAAGAAGGGCGGCCTGAAGATTCCGGCCGGTGGCACCGCAGAACTCAAGCCAGGCGGCGAGCACTTCATGCTGATGGGTGTGAAGGAACCAGTCATGGCGGGCGAGACGGTCAAGGTCACCCTCTTGCTTGAGGACGGTTCCAAGGTCGAGGCCGGTGAGGTGCCGGTGCGCGAAATCGGCGCCGGCGATGAGAACTACGGCGACATGTCTGGCATGGATCATGGCTCTATGGACCACGGCGACATGTCGGGCATGGATCACGGTTCGATGGAGCACGGCGAGCACTCGCACCACTAAAGGCTAAAGCCGACGCGCGGGTGGATTACTCACGCGCCAGCATTGGAATGAGTAGTAGGGAAAAGAATATGGATGAGTCCTTAAAATCTGCATCTTCCTCCGCGCGTGAGACCACGGAGTTTTTGAGCCGACGCGGCCTGCTGGTTGGCGGCGCCGTCGCGGCCAGCGCGGTGGCGGTGGCCAGCTGTGCTTCGCCTTCTCGCGACGATTCTGACTCTGGGTCTGGTGCGGCAGCTGCTGCTGGGCAGCCAGCGCAGGATGAAGCAGCCGAGATCATGGGCGATAATATCGTCGCATTCGATGGCGAGCATCAAGCCGGAATCGAGACCCCGCCGCAGGCACACGTGGCGCTCGTGGGCTTTGACTTAAAAGATTCCACCACCAAGCGCGGTGCCAAGGCACTGATGCGGTTGTGGACTGAGGACGCACGCCGACTGTGCACCGCAGAAAACCCCTTGGGCAGCCTGGAGCCGGAGCTGGCGCAAACCCCGGCTAGCCTTACCGTGACCTGCGGTTGGGGAGAAGGCTTCTTTGCCCGGACGGGCGTCGCCAAGCCGGAGTGGCTCCGGGATGTGCGCGCGTACAAGCGCGATAAGTTGCGCCCGGAATGGGGCCAAAGCGATGTGGTGCTGCAGATTTGCAGCGATGATCCGCTAACGGCGGCGCACGTGATGCGGCACATGACCCGTGCGGGTGCGAGCTACGTGGACACCAAGTGGGTACAGCAGGGCTTTGGTCATGCCAACGGCGCCGCCAAGAAGGGTGAGACCGCGCGCAATCTCTTCGGGCAAAAGGATGGCACTGTCAATCCGCACACTCCAGAGGAATTCCGGGAGCAGGTCTGGATCGATAAAGGAAAATTCGCCGGCGGCAGCGCCATGGTGGTGCGCCGAATCCACATGAATCTGGACACGTGGGAAGAGCTTGACCGCGCTTCCAGGGAAAACGCCACTGGCCGCAAGCTGGACTCCGGTGCGCCGATGCACGGCACCGAGGAATTCGATGCCGTGGACCTCAACGCGCGCGATAAGTTCGGATTGAAGGCAATTGACCCGGCATCCCACGTGGCGCGCGCCCATCCGCCGAAGGACCATCCGGAGCAGAAGATTCTGCGCCGGCCGTTCAACTACAACCTCCCGCCGAGTGCGGAAAACCCAGGTGAGCTGTCTAATGCAGGGCAGATTTTCATCTGTTATCAAAAGGATCCGAGTAAGCAATTTGAGCCCATTCAAGCCCGCCTTGATGAGCAAGATTTGCTCAATACGTGGATTACCCACATCGGCTCAGCCATGTACTTTGTACCGGCCGGTACCACCTCTAACTCCTATTGGGGCGAATCGCTTCTTGAGGGTTAAGCGGGGTAGAATCTTTCGCTGTAACTCTACGATTAGCTTTGGTCGGCCAGGTATGTCGATCGAAGCGTGAGCGCATAAGGAGCGCAAGTCTAAATGGCGGAAATGATTCCAGCTGTACCAGTGAACTACGAGCCTTTTAAGGTGCCAGCAGGCACTGCCGTAGGCGCAGCGATGCGGGAGCTCGAGCTTCCAAATAAGGGCCCAGAGGCAGTCGTCGTCGTACGCGGCGCTGATGGAGCTCTCTACGATCTCTCGCATACGCCGACTGCCGACGCCGAATTCACCCCAGTTGCAGCAAGCGAGGAGGACGGCCGCGCTGTCATCCGTCACTCCACTGCACACGTGATGGCACAGGCAGTTCAGGCTGAGTTCCCGGGTACCAAGCTGGGTATCGGTCCGGCCATTGAAAACGGCTTCTACTTCGACTTCCAGACCGCCGAGCCTTTCACGCCGGAGGATCTGAAGAAGATCGAAAAGCGCATGAAGAAGATCATCAAGACTGGTCAGCGCTTTGAACGCCGCGTGTACTCCTCCAACGAGGAAGCAGAGGCGGCACTTACTGAAGAGCCATTCAAGCTGGAGCTCATCCAGGACAAGGGCAACGTTGACCCAGACTCCGATGAGGCAGCAGAGGTTGGCGCAGGCGATCTGACGCACTACGACAATATCAACCCGCGCACCGGCGAGGTGGAGTGGTTCGATCTCTGCCGTGGTCCGCACCTGCCAACCACCAAGTACATTCCGGCGTTTACCTTGACCCGTTCCTCGGCTGCTTATTGGCGCGGTGACCAGTCCAAGGCTGGTCTGCAGCGCATCTACGGCACCGCTTTCGAGTCCAAGGAGGCCCTCGAGGCCTACCAGCACATGATTGCGGAGGCAGAAAAGCGTGACCACCGCCGTCTGGGCCAGGAGCTTGACCTTTTCTCCTTCCCGGATGAGATTGGCTCCGGCTTCCCGGTCTTCCACCCGAACGGCGCCATCGTGCGTATGGAGATGGAAGAGCACTCCCGCCGCCGTCACATTGAGGATGGATACTCCTTCGTCTCCACCCCGCACCTGACCAAGGGTGACTTGTTCAAGAAGTCTGGCCACCTGGACTTCTACGCGGACGGCATGTTCCCGGCCATGGCTTTGGACGGCGAGTATGACGAGGACGGTAACTGCACCAAGCAGCCGCAGGATTACTACGCGAAGCCGATGAACTGCCCGATGCACAACCTCATCTTCGCTTCCCGTGGCCGTTCTTACCGCGAGCTGCCGCTGCGCCTGTTCGAGTTCGGTACTGTCTACCGCTACGAGAAGTCCGGCGTTATCCACGGCCTGACCCGCGCTCGCGGCTTTACCCAGGATGACTCCCACATCTACTGCACCCCGGAGCAGCTGGAAGAAGAGCTGACCAAGGTTTTGGACTTCATCATTTCCTTGTTGAAGGACTACGGCCTGGATGACTTCTACCTGGAGCTTTCCACCAAGGATCCGAACAAGTATGTCGGTACCGACGAGATCTGGGAGCGTTCTACTTCCATCCTGCAGTCGGTGGCTGAAAAATCTGGCCTGGACCTGGTTCCGGATCCTGCAGGTGCTGCTTTCTACGGCCCGAAGATCTCCGTGCAGGCACGCGATGCCATCGGCCGTACCTGGCAGATGTCTACCGTGCAGCTGGACTTCAACCTGCCGGAGCGCTTCGAGCTCGAGTACACCGCGTCCGACGGTACCAAGCAGCGCCCGATCATGATTCACCGCGCGCTGTTCGGCTCCATCGAGCGCTTCTTCGGCGTGCTGCTGGAGCACTACGCCGGCGCATTCCCGGCATGGCTGGCTCCGCACCAGGTAGTTGGCATCCCGGTTGCAGACGAGTTTTCCCCGCACTTGGAGGAGATCGCTGCGAAGCTGCGCAAGCGCGGCATCCGTGCCGATGTAGATACCTCTGACGACCGCATGCAGAAGAAGATCCGCAATCACACCACCGGCAAGGTGCCTTTCATGCTGCTCGCCGGCGAGCGCGACGTCGACGCAAATGCTGTCTCTTTCCGCTTCTTGGACGGTTCGCAGGTCAACGGCGTGCCGGTGGATGAGGCTATCGAGCTCATCGCCGCATGGGTTGCTGAGCGCATCAACGAGCAGCCGAACGAAGAGTTGATCAGTGCACGACGCTAACGAGCAATACGTCGATTCCGGGGCAGGGGAACCAGACCGCCTTGAGCGGCTGTGGGCTCCCTACCGGATGGCGTATATCTCGAAGCGTTCGAAGGACCCCTTCGTTGAGGCTCCCAAGGGCAGCGATGAGGACGGGCTGATCATTGCCCGCGGTGAGTATGTCTACGCTTTGCTGAACCTTTTTCCCTATAACTCGGGACATTTAATGGTGGTGCCTTATCGCAAGGAATCCCAGCTGGAGAACTTGACTCTAGAGGAATCCCACGAGCTGATGGCCTTCGCCCAGAAGGCGGTACGTGTTCTAAAGCGTGTGTCCAAGCCGGAAGCAATCAACGTGGGCTTCAACCTGGGCAAGGCGTCTGGCGGTTCCGTGGGAGATCACTTACATTTGCATGTGGTTCCCCGGTGGGCCGGTGACAGCAACTTTATGACTGTCTTGGAGGGCACTAAAGTGTTGCCTCAGTTATTACAAGAGACTCGCGCCCTTTTGGCCCAAGGCTGGCGGGAGATCGATGAGGAGGATTCCAATGCTTAGCGTTCACGGGCGAAAGCCAGCGGCAGTCGTCGTGGAACCCGTGGCAAAGCTGTTTCTGAAGATGGGGCTGACCCCCAACGTGGTCACCATCGTCGGCACTCTTGTCACCATTGCTATCGCAGTCATCTGCATTCCTCTGGATCACCTGTTCGCGGCAGCGGTGCTCTCTGGTCTCTTTGCGGCCTTTGACATGCTCGACGGCACGATGGCCCGCATGACCACGGGCGGGTCCAAGTTTGGCGCGACTCTCGACGCCTCCTGTGATCGCATCACCGACGGCGCCCTGTTTTCTGCCATCTTGTACTGGCTAGTCTACGTCGATAACGCTCGCCCCATCCACGTGGTGGCCTGCCTCATCGTGCTGGTTTTTTCGCAGGTCATTTCCTATATCAAGGCCCGCGGCGAGGCTTCTGGCTTCAAGATGGTCGGCGGCCTGATCGAGCGCCCAGAGCGCCTCATCATCGGCCTCGGCGGCATCGGCTTGGAGGGCCTGGGCGTTCCCGACGCCATCGAGATCGCCCTGTGGATCCTTGTATTCGGTTCCATCTTTACCGTCATTCAGCGCATGGTCCAGGCTGCCCGCCAGGACACGAAGGCCCGTTTCACCCCAGACCTTTAAGGATTAATGCCTATGGCCCTTCTTCCTGGATTAGACCGTGAGCAGCTGTCTGCCGCCGGCTACTTAGCAGGGTGGCGGCTGGTGCGTTTGTTGCCGGAGAAGTGGGCCAAGCGCCTTTTTGACTGGGGCGCAGACCGCGCCAGCGATGATGGCCGCGGCATGGAGCAACTGCGCCGAAACTTGGCGCGCGTGGTGGGCCCAGAAAACGTCACACGCGAGTTGGTGCGCAATTCCATGCGTTCCTATATGCGCTACTGGCGGGAGGCATTCTGCCTGCCATCGATCCATCAGGACCCGGATCTGCACGCCAAGCTGCTTTCCGGTTTGCAGGGCTTAGAGAACTTCGACGAGTCCATGGCCCGCGGCAAAGGCGTCATCTTGGCGCTTCCGCACACTGGCAACTGGGACATGGCCGGGGTGTTTCTGGTAGGCCACTATGGCCAATTCACAACGGTTGCAGAAAGGCTCAAGCCGGAGGTGCTTTTCGACGCCTTCGTGGACTTCCGCGAGTCCCTAGGCTTTGAGGTCATCGCCCTGACAGGAGAGAAGACCTCACCGTTTGGCCGGCTCAAGGAAGTCTTGGAAGCAGGTGGCGTGGTCTGCTTGGTGGCCGAGCGCGACCTCACTCGCACTGGCGTCACGGTCGACTTCATGGGCGAGGAAGCCAACATGGCTGCCGGCCCGGCCCGCTTGGCCATGGAAACCGGGGCGGCATTGCACGTGGTCCACTCCTGGTTCGAGGATGAAGGCTGGGGCCTTTCCGTCAGTCCGCAGGTGGAAGTCACCAATGTGCAGGAGACTACCCAACGCCTGGCCGATGGCTTCGCTGCGAACATCAAGGCCCACCCGGCGGACTGGCATATGCTGCAGCCGCAGTGGAATGTAGACGTTAAACGCCGCGCAGCCGAACGCGCCGCACGCCGCGCAGCCAAGGACAAGCGTACGTCCCAAGAAAAGCTCGAAGCTGACGGTAAAAAGTAAGGAAGTAGGCAGTAGTGCGTATCGGAATCGTATGCCCGTATTCCTTTGATGAGCCAGGCGGTGTGCAGGCGCACATCTTGGATTTGGCCACCGTCTTTATCGAGCAAGGCCATCACGTGGAGGTCCTTGGCCCAGCAGCCCCGGAGACACAGCTGCCGAGCTTTGTTATGAAAGGCGGGCGCGCCATTCCGATTACCTACAACGGCTCCGTGGCCCGCTTGTCCGTAGGCCCGCAGGTAAAGCGCAACGCCAAGAAGTTTATCGAACGCGGCAACTTCGACGTGCTGCACATCCATGAGCCGAACTCGCCGAGCTACTCCATGGTTGCGTTGGCACAAGCCAAAGGTCCCATCGTGGCGACCTACCACGCCTCGGCTTCTAGCTCGCTCGTGTTGAAGCTGGCCAAGCCTTTCCTCACACCAATCCTGGAGAAGGTGCGCGGCGGCATTGCCGTCTCAGAGATGGCCCGCCGCTGGCAGGTGGAACAACTCGGCGGCGACCCAGTACTTATTCCGAATGGCGTGGATACCTCCGTGTATGCGGCTGCCCGCAAGCGCGTCGCTGCGCAACCAGACCAAGAAGGGCAGCCAGGGCAATCCGGGCAGAAGGTGCCCGAGATTGTGTTCTTGGGGCGTCTCGACGAGCCACGCAAGGGCCTGGATATTTTGCTGGAGGCCCTCACGATGGTGGACACGGAGGTCAAGGTCACCGTCATGGGCGGCGGCCGCCCGCGTGAGGTTGAGGGGGTGGACTTCGTTGGCCGCGTGAGCGATGTGGAAAAGGCGGAGATCCTCGGCCGCGCTGATATCTATGTCGCTCCTAACACCGGCGGCGAAAGCTTCGGCATCGTCCTGGTAGAGGCCATGGCCGCAGGTTGCGCGGTGGTAGCTTCCGATCTTGAAGCCTTTGCCGCCGTATGCGCCGCCGATTCTGAGAACCCAGCCGGTGCGTTGTTCCGCAACGAGGATGCCCGCGACCTCGCGCGGGTGCTCAACCTTGTCCTGCAGGACGAAGATAAGCGCAATGCTTTAATTGAAGCCGGTACCGAGCGCGCTCTCACCTACGATTGGGACCATGTGGCCGCTGCCGTGATGCAGGTTTATGAGACTGTGCAGGACGGAACTAAGGTCCGCACCAAGTAGAAGCGGGCGGTGTCGCCCTTTACCCACAGCAGATTTAAGAGCAGGAAAAGACTATGGCAGTAGAACTGGTTGTCGCGATCGTCGCGCTCGTGCTCATCTTGATGTGGGCCTATTTCACCGCGCAGCGGTTGAACTCCCTGCACATCCGCACGGATGCGGCTTTGGCGCAGTTGGAGGCCACCCTTGATCGCCGCGCCGCCGTCGTGGCAGCACTAGCGCCGGAGCTGGAGGAGGTTGCCTCCCGCGCGGAGTCGAGCGAGCTTACCCAGGGCCATTTTGAGACGCGTTCGGCCCACGAGCGGGAGCTGTCTATCGCGGTCAACGAGCGCTTTGCCGAGCGTCCCGCATTGCTTGCCGACGCCGAGGGGCGCATCCACCTTGCTCATCGCTTCTACAACGAAGCGGTCAGCGATACCCGCTCGCTACGCCTACGCCCCCTTGTGCGCATGTTCCGCCTGGGCGGCACGGCACCGCTGCCAGAGTTCTTCGAGCTCAGCCAGCTGCGGATTACTGAGTAGTTCCTGCTACTGAGCTGCTTGCTTGGTAGAGCTCGTGTTTTCGCGCTTGAGCTCCAAGCGCAGCCAAGTAAAAGCAAGGCCTGTCAACACGAGGACGAGCACGTTGCGCGCCAGCAACAAGAGAGCAGGGAAGAGGCCGTCGCGGCCCGCGTAGAGCACCGCGTCATAGTTGAACGGGTAGACCAGTGTGCCCAGTGCCGCCGCAGCAAGCGTGCACAGTGCGAGGTTGCGCAGCACTTTGCCTACTTTTTTGTCGATATGTTGATGCGCACCCGATGCGGCATGCGGCCAGGCATCCTTGAGCGCTATCGCCAAGATCGGGCCGAGCCAGGTGATGTACTGGGTGGAAAAGACCTTGTTGCTGATAAAAAGCAGGCAGATCATCGTGATGAAAAAGGCCAGCGTGCTGCGTGCACCCCAGTTGCCGTTGCGGAAGCGCATGAGTGCGAAGCCGATGGCGAAAAACAGCATCGCCAAGGTTAAAACGTTGCTAAGAACTAAGAGCGCGCTCACCCAAGGGCCGGTGATTTCAAAACTCTTGGAGGTAGCGTAGCCGATGGACCAAGTGTCCGGGAAAAGATGCGAGGCAAATACCGGAAGTGTTGCGGGTATCGATTCCACCTGCAGTCCCCGTACTCCCTGGTAGCGCAGTGGGGAGATGAGGCGCTCGACGTCATTGAAGGCGAGGACGAGCAGGCAGATGCCCACGATGGAAGCGAAGAACGCGCTAAGGCGCTGCCAAGTCGCACGGGCATTGAAGCGGCCAACCAGGCCTGCGGCGAGCACGCCGGGCCACAGCTTCATCGTGGTGGCAAGGCCAAGCAAGGCTGCTGCAAGCCGCGAGTTGCGGCCAAGAAGCATTCCTGCGGCAGCAACTGCCAGAGCCGGAAAAATATCGAGGCGCCAGACAAAGACCTGGCCCACTGCGGTTCCAAAGATGACCCAAAACCATGCGGCGACGAAGGCCTGCGGCTTGCGGCGCCAGCCGTGAAGCAAGACCATGAGGAAAGCGGCGTCGACAAGCAGGCACAGTCCTGTAAAAATAACGGTAAAGCTGGTCTGATTCGGGCCGCTCAACCAGCCGACGAGAATCGAAGGCCACGTGCCAGGGTGCGGGTACTCGGTCATATCCGAGGAGTTCGCCCCAAAACGCCCGGAGAAGTAATAGGAGATATCTCCTAGCGGGACGTTATCCCATTGCAGCAGTCCGATGAGGATAAGCCGGAAACAAATCCAGCCAGTCCACACTGCTGGAACGGAACGAAAAATTTTCACCTAAATAATGCTATTAGATGTTCGACTCGATAGTGGATTCGACATCGACGGGTGGGCCGAGCATCAGCAGAACGCCAAAGACCAGCGCAATGATTACGACGAACACGCTCAGAGTGCGCACTGGGAAGCGCACTACCTGGGCCAAAAGCTGCTCGGCAAGGCCGTGTGGCTGCTCAGAATCGCTAAAGCGCCAATGCGGCAGGAACTTATCGTGCTTGTCCGCCCATAGCGCAAACGGGAGCGCGGCAAAAGGTATGACCGAAACGATAAGCCCCAACATGCCCAGGCCAAAGGACCACTTGTTATTGATCCACACCATGACGCCCACGACGATGAAGCAGAGGAAACCAAAACCGTGGATACCGCCAGCGATAGGAGTTAGAGCCTCCGTCACACCGGAGTACTTCAGAACCATAGAAAAAATAAGAAATGCCCACGTGAACATCTCCAGGTAGGCAACGACGCGGTGCAGGCGAGCAGGGCGTAAAAAAGACATGCGGCATATCCTACGCGCTAGCCCGGCGCACAGGTAAAGTTGGCAGGGTTGCGTGTGAAGAGCGCACGTTAAGATTGCGCGTTGAGCAAAGAGGGGAGTCCCGCGTAGGTAATGGCTAAGGTGTGCGAGGTTATTGATGTAGCGCCGCTGCACGAAAAGGCTCAGGGTGATGTCTTTTCCGTGCCCATGGTTCCGTCCCAGATTGCGCGCACCTTTGGCGGGCAGGTGGTGGCCCAGGCGCTCGCTGCAGCCCAGCACACCGTTGAAGGAAAGCTCGTGCATTCCTTGCATGGCTACTTCGTGGGCCCGGGTGATGCCGCCGCGCCTGCGCGTGCCGAGGTAGAGCGCGTGCGGGACGGCCGTTCCTTTGCTACCCGTCAGGTGCGCATTTTCCAAGACGATCGCCTGATTTTCATGCTCAACGCGGGTTTCCACATCGCCGATGACTTTGGTCCTGAGCACCAGGACGCCATGCCGGAGGTTATGGGCCCGGAGGAGGCTGCCGCCGCCGGCGGTGGTGGTGCTCCTTATTCCACACGCATCATCCTGCGCGAGTGGGAAGACTGGGATATCCGTTTGGTCCCGCAGGAAAGCCGTGACCCTGAACTTGCCGAAGCCACAGGCGCTGGGTTCCGCTACGTGTGGTTCCGCAATACCTCGCAAGAATTTGCGGCGTCAGAAAGCAGCCAGGATGCCCACCGTGCGGCACTTGCCTATATGTCTGACATGACCTTAATCCGTGCTTCGCTGCTGCCACACCAAGGCGAGCAAGTACAGCTTGCCAGCCTGGATCACTCGATCTGGTTCCTGCGTCCAGTGCGTGTTAATGAGTGGTTGCTGTATGTGCAGGAATCACCATCCGCGCAGAATGCGACAGGTCTGGCCACCGGAAAGATCTTTAACCAAGGCGGGGATTTGGTTGCCGTGGTGGTCCAGGAAGGGCTTACCCGAACGGTGCGCGAGGGCATGCAGGTAGGCTCGCACAACGGCAATTGGCAAAACGTCTAGAAAAATATTCACTCAAACGCCGGAAAACGGTGGGGGCTGTTTTCAACTGCTCTACGCCCGTCCGTATAATTGCAGGCAGTTTCATAGAGCCACAATGAAAGGGATGAAATGTCCGGACACTCCAAATGGGCTACTACCAAGCACAAGAAGGCTGCTAACGATGCCAAGCGTGGCAAGGAATTTGCCAAGCTGATTAAGAACATCGAGGTCGCGGCCCGCACCGGTGGTGGCGATCCGGCTGCTAACCCGACTCTCGATGACATGATCAAGAAGGCCAAGAAGGCCTCCGTGCCGAACGATAACATCGAGCGCGCCCGTAAGCGCGGCTCCGGCGAAGAGGCCGGCGGTGCCGACTGGGAGACCATCATGTACGAGGGCTACGGCCCGAACGGTGTGGCAATGCTCATCGAGTGCCTTACCGATAACCGCAACCGTGCAGCCACCGATGTTCGCACCGCAATGTCCAAGAACGGCGGCAACCTCGGCGAGTCCGGTTCCGTTGCCTACATGTTCTCCCGCACCGGCATTGTTTTGGTCAACAAGGGCGAGCTGAGCGAGGATGACGTCCTGATGGCAGTTCTGGAAGCAGGCGCTGAAGAGGTCAACGACCTGGGCGAGAAGTTCGAGGTTGTCTGCCAGCCGGGCGATATCCCGGCAGTTAAGGAAGCCCTGGTTGAGGCTGGCATCGAGGTCGACGACAATGACACCGACTTCCGCGCATCCGTTGAGGTTCCGCTGGGTGCCGCTGACGCTCGCAAGATCTTCCGCCTCATCGACGCACTGGAAGAATCTGATGACGTGCAGAACGTCTACACCAACATGGATCTTTCTGAAGAGGTTCTGGCTGAGCTCGAGCAGGACTAGCATTTAGTCAGGCTCTGCTACTTCGCACCGCGCTTTATTCTCCGCCCTGCTTAGGCGATAAGGAGAAAAGGCGCGGTTGCTCGTTTTGGCCCCGCTCCATTTTTAGAACATGTGTGTGTATGATGTGGTTGGATCTTTTTCTTGAACTTCGCTCGGATTCCAAATTCAACTACCCACAGAAAGGCTTGCCGTGAACCTTGAAGGCTTGCGCGTCATGGGCATTGACCCAGGTCTTACCCGCTGTGGCCTTTCGGTGGTCCAGGCTGGGCGCGGCCGCGCGGTGATTCCCGTGGCAGTCGGTGTGGCACGTACGCCGAGCGATAAAGAGCTAACCGAGCGTCTGCTGCGTCTTTCGGTGGCAGTTAAAGAGTGGATGGATGATTACCGTCCCGATGTGGTCGCTATCGAGCGCGTCTTCGAACGCGGCGAGGTCTCCACCGTCATGCAGACCGCCCATGTGGTTGGCGTAGTGGTGCTTGCTGCTGCTGAGCGCAACATCCCAGTGCACATGTACACCCCGTCTGAGGTAAAGAAAGCCATCTCCGGCAATGGCCGCGCCGATAAGAAGCAGATGACGGTAATGATTACCCGTATCCTTGGCTTGAGTGAAGCACCCAAGCCTGCCGACGCCGCCGATGCCCTAGCGCTTGCCGTTTGTCACTGTTGGCGTGCACCCGCTTTGGCCCGCGTGGGGGAGAGCACCGGCTCTTGGCCTAAAACCAGCGGCGTGAAGGGCCGGGCCAATAAGCCGCGGACATCGTCTGGTACTTAGCCGCGGCGCTGGCCAGCATGACGCTATCTAGACTCGCACTGCTTTACTTACTGTTTCTTCGCTTTAGATTTCATCCCGTCAAATAAAGGAGCCCCACCCACATGATTGCCTCGCTACGCGGAACCGTGTTGACCATCGGCCTCGACCACGCTGTCATCGAATGCGCGGGCGTGGGGTATAAGTTTCTCGCCACCCCAGTAACTCTCGGAAGCCTGCGCCGCGGGGAGGAAGCCACCGTGCTTACCTCCATGGTGGTCAAGGAAGACTCCATGACTTTGTACGGTTTCGGCAACGATGAAGACCGCGAGATGTTCCACGTGCTGCAGTCCGTCTCCGGCTTGGGGCCAAAGCTGGCGGTAGCGGCGCTGTCCGTGATGGGAGCGGGGCAGTTGGCAGCGGCAATCTCTAGCGGTGATGCAAAGACATTGCAGTCTATTCCTGGAGTGGGCAAGCGCATGGCAGAACGCCTAGCGCTAGAGCTGAAGGACAAGGTCAGCGTCTTTGCCCCGCAAGCAGGGGCCGGCGAAGCTACAACGGGTACTTCCGCTGTGGCCAATGCACCGGTAGTCGAGCAGGTCGTGGAAGCGCTCGTTGGACTGGGCTTTAGCGATAAGGCGGCGCGGCCCGTCGTGGAATCTATTGTGGAGACAGATCCGGCAGCAGAGACTTCCACCGTCCTGCGCGGCGCACTGGCACAATTGGGACGCAAGAAGTAACTTTCGCAGTTCATATTCACTTTGAGCCTGAACCCCCGCCCGACTATCTAAATTAAGTGAGAATGCATGTCCGATGTAGAACGCACTGAGTTTCAGCTCCCTGAGGGGCTAGCTGACCCGAGCGTGCCGCAGCGCAACCTCGACGTTGACGCGAGCGAGCAGGTGGGTGAGCACGACATTGAGCGTTCCTTGCGTCCGAAGTCCATTGAGGAATTCATCGGCCAGCCCAAAGTGCGCGAACAGCTCTCACTGGTGTTGAAGGGTGCTAAGAACCGTGGGGTAACTCCAGACCACGTGTTGCTCTCGGGCCCGCCTGGCCTGGGTAAGACCACCATGGCGATGATCATTGCGCAGGAACTCGGCACGTCATTGCGCATGACCTCCGGCCCAGCGCTAGAGCGTGCCGGTGACCTGGCTGCCATGCTGTCTAATCTGATGGAGGGTGACGTCCTATTCATCGATGAGATCCACCGCATCGCACGTCCGGCAGAAGAAATGCTGTACATGGCGATGGAGGATTTCCGCATCGATGTCATTGTGGGCAAGGGCCCTGGTGCTACTTCCATCCCGTTAGAGATTCCGCCTTTTACCTTGGTGGGCGCTACCACCCGCGCCGGCATGCTAACCGGCCCGTTGCGTGACCGCTTTGGTTTCACTGCGCAGATGGAGTACTACGACACTGCTGATCTGACACGAGTAATCACCCGTGCGGCAAAGATTTTGGACGTTTCCATCGATGAAGATGCTGCCGTAGAGATCGGTTCTCGCTCGCGCGGTACGCCGCGTATTGCGAATCGCCTGCTGCGCCGCGTGCGTGACTTTGCCGAGGTCAACGGTGACGGCCACATTGACCTCGCCGCAGCGCAGGGCGCGCTGGCCGTCTTCGACGTCGATGAAAAAGGTCTGGACCGCCTCGACCGCGCGGTGCTGGAAGCACTCATCAAGGGCCACGGCGGCGGCCCGGTTGGTGTCAACACCCTCGCAGTAGCGGTGGGTGAGGAGCCTTCCACGGTGGAGGAAGTCTGCGAGCCGTACCTCGTGCGCGCCGGCATGGTTGCCCGCACTGGCCGGGGCCGCGTGGCTACCGCAGCCGCCTGGCGCCATATTGGATTGGAACCGCCCGAGGGTACGTTGGGCGAGACGCTGTTTTAGAAGCCGCGTCGCGGCGTTTTGGCAGCCGCTAGATGTGGGTTTCTGGCACACTGTCCTGTTATGGAATACGCATTTCTACTCGTTATCGCCCTCCTTATTATCCTGCCTAGCTTCATGACTATGCGGAAGCAGAAGGAGCACCAGAACAAGCTGCGCAACCTCCAGGAGAACCTGGCCCCGGGGCAGGAAGTTATTACTGCGGGCGGCATGCACGGCACCGTGGTTGCCACCACCGAAGGCGATGTGCAGCTACAGATTGCCCAAGGCGTTGTCGCAACCTTCGACAAGATGGCCATCGTGCGCACCGTTGAAGCCGAGCAGCCTGGCGAGGCCCGCGACGTCGACAATGCACGCGTTGCGGATGGGACCGCTGAGCCTGTTGAGTCAGTTGAGTCTGCTGAGGATTCGCAGCGTTAGCTGCTGGTGTAGCACTGGTCACACTCAGTGCTACAGCTGAGATCCCGTTGAGTTAATGGCCCGTCCATGACGTATCATGAGGGATCGTGCTCGTGCGCCAGTAAAACATTGGCCGCACGAATTATTCACTTTTAATTTGTTAAACCCTGTTTCTAGTTGCACAGGAGAACTTCTTGTCCGCAAAAAATCGTGGCGCATTGCGCAACAAAAACAGGCAATGGCCCAAGCGCGCCATGGCCTTGTTTGCGCTAATCGTCGTTGCTATTTACGCCCTTATTTTCCTAACCGGCCCGCGCGAGGCTTCGACGAAGCTCGGCATCGACTTGCAGGGCGGTACCCGCGTGACCCTCGTGCCGCAGGGAGAGGAACCGACGCCGGATCAGCTCAAGCAGGCACGCGACATCCTTGAACAGCGCGTCAACGGTATGGGCGTTTCTGGCTCCGAGGTGGTTATTAACGGATCCACCCTCGTTATCACCGTCCCTGGCGAGGACGCCTCCCAGGCACAGGCAGTGGGCCAGACCTCCCAGCTTCTGTTCCGCCCTGTTGCGCAGCAGACGATGCCGGATATGTCCAAGCTGGAAGACACCTTGCAGGATATGGCTAACCGCTGGGTGGAATACCGCGTTATCACCCCTGAGCAGGCCAATGAATCCCTGAAGAAGGTCAACGATGCAATCCAGCAGGGCGCAGAGCAGGCTGGCAACAAGGATGCTAAGAAATCCGAGGCACCGAAGGTCACCGCTAAGCCAAAGGAAGAGCCTTCCAACTCGCTTGAAAAGGCAGACTTCCGCGATGAGATGACTAAGATGCTGCTCAAGGACCGCCAGTCTGAAGACGCCACGACTATCTCCGCGGCTTCCGCACTGATGCGTTGCGACGCCGATACCGATCCGCTCGCCGGCACCGACGATCCAGCCAAGCAGTTCGTGGCTTGTGACTTTGCTGATAAGACGCCGTACATTCTGGCGCCGTCCCCGCTTCTCGAGGGCATTAAGGATCCAAACGGCACTCGCCTGACCGGTAACGAGATCGACACCAACAAGCCGATCGACGGTGGCCTGAACTCACAGACCGGCCAGATGGAAATCAGCTTCGCGTTCAAGGACGGCGATGGCCCGAACGGCTCCGAGACATGGTCCAAGCTGACCCAGGAGAACCTGCAGAAGCAGGTTGCCATCACCCTTGACTCCGCGGTTATCTCCGCACCTGTCATCCAGGGAGCAACCCCGGTTGGTTCTGCTACCTCCATCACCGGTGACTTCTCCCAGGAAGAAGCAAGTAGCCTGGCTAATAACCTGAAGTACGGCGCACTGCCGCTTTCCTTTACCGGTTCCAACGGCGAGCCTGGCGGCACCGTCGAGACTGTTCCGCCATCACTGGGCAAGGCAGCTTTGAAGGCGGGCCTTATCGCCGGCATCGTCGGCTTCCTCCTCGTGGCTGCATACTCCCTGTACTACTTCCGCGCACTTGCTGGCGTTTCCCTTATCACCCTGGTTGCCTCCGGCATCCTGACCTACGGCGCCCTGGTTCTGCTGGGCCGCTGGATTGGTTACTCCCTGGATCTTTCCGGCATCGCTGGTCTGGTCATCGGTGTGGGTGCCACGGCTGACTCCTTCGTGGTCTACTACGAACGCATCAAGGATGAGCTGCTCGAGGGCCGCTCCTTCCGTTCCGCCGCCACCAAGGCCTGGGAGCGCTCGCGTGCCACCATCGTCACAGGTAACGCCGTGACGCTCATCGGCGCCGTCATCGTCTACTTCCTCTCCATCGGTGAGGTTAAGGGCTTCGCCTTCACCATGGGCCTTACCACTGCCTTCGACTTGGTTGTTTCCTTCCTTGTCATGGCGCCGCTCATGCAGCTCATCGGCGGCAAGCCTGCGGCTGCGAAGCCCGCAATGAATGGTCTCGGCGGCATCTACGCGCTCGTCGAGGAGCGCCGCGCCCGCGGCTACTACGCAAAGACCCCGGCGGCAGGAAAATCCGATGCGTCCCGCCTGTCCGAGGAGGAGAAGTAAGCATGACCTCTAGCGTTAAGTCCCACAAAATTTCCAAGCTGGACCGCCTCTACGAGGACGAGGGCGGATTCGATTTCATTGGCCGTTCCAAGACCTGGTACGCCATCACCGCAGCCCTCGTGGTTGCTGCCATCCTGGCGATTGCCATCCGCGGCTTTAGCCTTTCCCTCGACTTCGAGGGCGGTACCAAGCTCAACATGCCTGCAGGCGACCTCGTGGCCGAGCAGGTAGGAGACACCTTCGAGGAAGCAACCGGCATCGAGCCGGAGATGGTGCAGATCGTCGGTGCTGGCGATTCCCGCACCTTGGAGATCACCACCGAGCGCCTATCCCAGGAGCAGGTCGACACCGCTCGCCAGGCCATCTTTGAAAAGTACGAGCCGAAGGATGAGTCCGGCGAGGCCACTCCGGATGCGATTGGCTCCTCCACGGTCTCTGAGTCCTGGGGTTCTTCCATCACCGAGCGCATGTTGCTGGCCATGCTCGTATTCTTGGTCGCCGCCACCATCTACGTGGCAGTGCGCTTGCAGCGCGACATGGCTTTCGCCGCCATTTTGGCGCTGATTCTCGACGGCGTGATCATCGCCGGCATTTACGCCTTGTTCGGCTTGGAGGTTTCCCCGGCCGTCATCATTGGTCTGCTGACCGTTCTGACCTTCTCCATCTATGACTCTGTCATCGTCTTCGACAAGGTCAACGAGAACACCGAAGGCTTCGAGGGGCAGCGCAAGCGCACCTACGGCGAGCTGGCCAACTTGGCTACGAACCAGACCGTCATGCGTTCGATTTCCACCTCGATCATCTCCGTGCTGCCAATCATCGCGCTGTTTGTTATCGCGGTCTGGCTCATGGGCATCGGCACTCTGCGCGATCTCGCGCTTATCCAGCTGATCGGCGTTATCGAGGGCATTTTCTCCTCGCTCTTCCTTGCTACTCCATTGCTGGTTACCTTGGCTAACCGCCGCAAGGCAGTAAAGAAGCACAATGCTGCCGTCAAGGCCTTCCGCGCCGAGCACGGCGAGGATGCCACCGAAGAAGACACAACAGAGGCAGCCAAGGGTTCGCGAACCGTGGCTTCGCCGCAGCGTGCGGCAACAGGCGAGAAGGCGGCGTCGCCAAGCACTGGCGAGAATGGCACCCCACGTAACCTGGATACGCCGGGCAGCGCTGGCGCAAGCTGGCGCCCGGGCCGTTAAGCACAACGGGGCGAAAAGGAGCGAGTACTACCGTGGTAAACACACCACAGAACGAGCGTCATTGGAGCAAGCGAGCTGCGATGGCGCTCCTCGCCGTTGTCGGGCTAAGCGCAACGGCGTGTTCGAATGGGGCAGGCGAGGATTCCGCTGGGCAAGCCAAGGATTCTGGCTCTCACTCCACGGACTATTTCGGTTACATGGTCAACACCCGTCTGGCCACCACCAATGCGGGAACGTCCTTTGGCAACGCTGCGAATGCGGCCCAGCTGTCGAGCCGCCTATACCCAGGCATCTACATGCCGGGCCCATCGGGGCAGATGATTCCAAACTCGGACTTGGTGCAGACCGAGGAGATACCGGCCAGCCCGGAGAACCCATATAAGCAGGTCAATTTCACCTTGTCGGAGCAGGCAACCTTCTCCGACGGCGTTCCGGTGACCTGCGATGACTACCTGTTGGCATATACCGCTGGCGTCATGCCAGCCGAGTTTGGTTCGCACATGCCGCTTACTAGCGAGATCGCGCATTTTGATTGCGCACCCAACGCGAAGAAGTTCACCATCACCTTCAACAAGGACCAAGGCGATAGGTGGCGTTACCTCTTTGGCCCGGGCACCGTCATGCCGGCGCATGCCGTGGCTAAGAAGGCCGGGATGAACCTAGAAGAGCTCAACGCGGCGCTGTCCACGCAGGATCCTGCGTCCTTACAACAGGTCGCCGAGACCTGGCGCTACGGTTTCTCCACGACAGCCGAGGACTTTGATCCCGCGCTGCAGGTTTCCTTTGGCCCCTTCGTCGTGGATAAGGTCGGGGAGTCCGGCGAGGTCATCCTGCGCGCCAATGAGGAATACTTTGGTGATCAGCCCTCTACTGACAGGGTTGTGGTGTGGCCAAATACCGCAGATGCTAAGGCGCTGCGGGAGTCTGGTAACCTGCGCGTCGTCGACGCAGGCTCCGCTAAGCCGAAGTGGCTGCCGGCCGCCGACGAGGAAAGCCCCTATGAGGTTGAGCCCACCGTCGGCGGGTTGACCGATGCGTTGACGCTGTCGCAGGCTGGCGTTTTTCAGGAGCCGTGGGCGCGTCAAGCCTTCGCGGCCTGCATCGACCAGTCCCGCCTGGCCAAGGTCAGTTCGGACATCTCCGGCGTGGACGTGCCGCCGGTCTACACACGCACCCTGCGTCACTCCGACCCGGTAGGCACACACCTTAGCGATATCGCGGATGCGCACAAGAAGGCGGACATGACCAAGGCCTCGGAACTTTCGGGCAATACCATCAAGATTGGCTACTTAGGCCCCGATGAGCGCTATGCCGCGATGGTGGAGGAAATTAAGTCCATGTGCGAGCCGGCCGGCATCACCATCGAGGACCAGTCCGCCGAGTACATGTCCCAGCATTACCTCGAGATGGATCCGGTTACATGGACGCCTACCATCGACGTCTTCTTGGGTCCTGTCGATCCAATGAGCGAGTACACCACGCCCGATGCCGATATCTCGAATCTGAAGGAGATTCGAGGCGCGGAGGAAAAGCTCTGGGAGGATGTGCCTTCCATTCCGGTGGCAGCACAGCCGCGCGTGTTCATCGTGGATCGCAACGTCAAGGGAGTAGTGCCTTACACTGGCAGCGCGGGCATTGGCTGGAACATGGACCGCTGGGCCGTGAGCGCTTCCGCGAGCTAGTGCGCAGACCTTTCCACTTAACACTGATTTTTAATAAGGATTTTTAGACCGTGAGTGAAGTTTATTCAGACGCTGCACGTGCACTGGCGGAAAAAGTCCGCCTAGTGAAGGACTTCCCGGAGGAGGGCATCCTCTTTGAGGATCTCACGCCCGTGCTAGCCGACGCCGATGCTTTCCAAGCCGTCGTCGATGGCCTTGCGCAGGCTTGTAAGGACCTGGGCGCCGACATGATCGGCGGCCTGGATGCCCGCGGATTCCTGCTGGGGTCAGCCGTGGCCTATAAGCTGGGCCTGGGAATTCTGGCCATCCGCAAGAAAGGCAAGCTGCCGCCACCAGTACTGACCCAGGAATACACCCTAGAGTACGGCTCCGCGGCGCTGGAGATTCCGGCCGATGGCGTGGACATCAAGGGCAAACGTGTCGTGCTTGTCGACGACGTGCTGGCAACCGGTGGCACCCTCTACGGCGCGAAGTTGCTTTTGGAGTCCGCGGGTGCGGAAGTTGCCGGAAACGTCGTGGTGCTAGAGGTCAATGGCTTAGCCGGCCGCGAGCGATTGGCAGATGTTCCGCTGGTAGTGCTCAATCAGGCGGGCGCGACCGGCTAGAATGATGTGGCTAAGGCCATACTAGGGCCATACTAGGCCAAACACATCACCCCCATGACCTATGAGGAGGGCGACGCCGTGACCACTGAGAAGTCGACAAAGCGCCCTAATGGCGGCATGCGCAGCATGTCCGCCCGTTTAGCGCGGTCTTTGACCGGCGGAAGGGTAAGGATCAACCCGGTTTTGGACCCACTTATGTCCATTCACCGGCAGTTTCACCCCAAGGCCGATGCAGAAGTGCTCAACAACGCTTATGACACTGCTGAGCGCCTCCACGAGGGGGTGTTCCGTAAGTCGGGGGAGCCGTACATTACGCATCCGCTGGCGGTGGCCACGATTGCCGCGGAGATCGGCATGGACACCACCACCATCGTTGCGGCGCTGCTGCATGACACGGTGGAAGATACCGACTACTCGTTGGATGACCTCACGCGCGACTTCGGCCCGGAGGTTGCCCGGCTTGTCGACGGCGTGACGAAGCTGGACAAGGTCGCCTTGGGCGCCGCCGCGGAGGCGGAGACGATCCGCAAGATGATCGTGGCCATGGCTACTGACCCGCGCGTGCTGGTTATCAAGGTCGCCGACCGCCTGCACAATATGCGCACCATGCGCTTTTTGCCGCCAGAGAAGCAGGCAAAGAAGGCGCGCCAGACCCTAGACGTCATCGCGCCGCTGGCGCACCGCCTCGGCATGGCGAACGTGAAGTGGGAGCTGGAAGACCTTTCCTTTGCCATCTTGTACCCGAAGAAGTACGACGAGATTGTACGCATGGTGGCAGATCGCGCGCCTTCGCGCGATCGCGCCCTTAAGGAGATCCAGAAGCAGGTTGGTGCGGCGCTGCGTGAAAACGGCATTCAGGCCGAGGTCATGGGCCGCCCGAAGCACTATTGGTCCATTTATCAGAAGATGATGGTCCGTGGCCGCGACTTTGCGGAGATCTTCGACCTCCTGGGCATCCGCATCTTGGTCGATGACGTCAACTCGTGCTACGCCGCCATCGGCGTGGTCCACGCGCTCTACCAAGCGCTGCCGGGCCGGTTTAAGGACTATATTTCCTCCCCGCGCTTCGGCGTCTACCAGTCGCTGCACACCACGGTGATTGCAGAAGGCGGCTCCACCCTGGAAGCTCAGGTGCGTACGCACGAGATGCATTACAACGCCGAGTTCGGTGTGGCCGCGCACTGGCGTTACAAGGAGAAAAAGGGCAAGAACGGCGCCGGCGATGCCGAAGTCGACCAGATGGCGTGGATGCGCCAGCTGCTGGATTGGCAGAAGGAAGCTGCAGACCCGAACGAGTTCTTAGACTCGCTGCGCTATGACCTGACCACCAAGCAGATCTTTGCTTTCACGCCCAAGGGCGATGTGGTGACTCTGCCAGCGGGGTCCACGCCGGTGGACTTTGCCTATGCCGTCCACACTGAGGTGGGGCACCGCTGCATCGGTGCGAAGGTCAACGGCAAGCTGGTGGCGTTGGAATCCCAGCTAAAGTCCGGCGACAAGGTAGAGATCTTTACCTCGAAGGATCAGAATGCCGGTCCTTCGCGTGATTGGCAGGAGTTCCTAGTATCGCCGCGCGCGAAGGCGAAGGTGCGCCAGTGGTTTGCCAAGGAGCGCCGCGAAGAGCACCTAGAGGCCGGCCGCGACGCTTTGGCCGCGGAAATCCAGCGCGGAGGCTTGCCGATGCACCGCCTGTTCACCGCATCCTCGATGCGCCAAGTGGCAGAGCAGTTGCACTTTGACGACGTCGATTCGCTCTACACGGCAATCGGCGCGGGCCACGTCTCGGCCCAGCACGTGGCTAACCAGTTGATGTCGCTCTTCGGCGACCAAGACGATGCCGCTGAGGCACTGGCGTCACGTACTTCGCTCACGGAGTTGGAGAACTCCCGTACTCAACGCACCACCGATTCCGAGAAGGGAACCGGCATCCTAGTGGAGGGTAGCCCCGACGTCATGGCTAAGCTGGCGCGCTGCTGCCAGCCCGTGCCTGGTGACGCCATCTTCGGATTCGTCACCCGTGGCGGCGGCGTTTCGGTTCACCGTGCAGATTGCACCAATGCCGAAAAGCTCAAGCAGGAACCAGAGCGCATGATGAAGGTGGAGTGGTCCTCCGGCAAGGGCGCCGCCGGCGAGTTTGCTGCGAGCGTCCAGCTCGAGGCCATCGACCGCCAGGGCCTGCTGGCTGAGCTGACCGGCGTGTTCAGTGAGCAGAAGCTCAACGTGTTGTCCATGAGCTCCAATCGCGGTGATGACCACATCGCCACGATGCGCTTTACCTTCTCCATCTCGGATACCAAGCAGCTGGGCCAGCTTATGACCACGCTGCGCAACACCGAGGGCGTCTTCGACGTCTACCGCGTAACGGCCTAGAAGGTAAAGCCCAGACCGTGACGGCGGGACGCCGTCACCCTCACCCAACCTAGGGTGAGGGTTTCTTAATGCCATATAGCTGGCGGTTTGCGGGCAGGTGAACTTTCCGGGCATGCCCGGTAAAACGCCAGGTAAAAGCATTTATGTGGGCTGCGAAGGTGCCTTAAAGCGACTATAAACAAGACGTTCGTACCTCTCTCATGAAACAGGAGAACTCGTGAAATTTCGTCGCTTTGGCCAGCTGCTCGCTGCCTCTACCGTTACTGCCGTCGCTCTCAGCGGAGCCCCTGCCTTCGCGCAGGACAACACCGTGACTATCTCCGTCAGCAACATCACTGACATCCACGGTCATTTGGAAAATGGCCTGCCCAAGGACAAGACCGTAAAGCCCGGCGATGAGATGGGCGCGGCTCTGCTGCAGTCGCTGATTAAGAAGGTCAACGAAGGCCAAGAATATGCGCTGACTTCCTCTGGCGATAACGTGGGCGGTTCTGCATATATCTCCGCCATCTCTGAGGATGAGTACACCATGGACGTTCTCAACGCGATGGGCCTCGATGCTACCGCAGTGGGCAACCACGAGTTTGATAAGGGCGTCGATGACTTGCGGGACCGTATCCAGCCGCACTCCGAATTCCCGATCCTGGGCGCAAACGTCCTGCAGAATGGCAAGCCGATTCTCGATGCTTCCATCGTCCAGGAAATCGGCGGCGTCAAGGTGGGTTTTGTTGGCACCGTTACCCAGAACACCGAGTTCAAGGTTGCCCCGGCAATGATTCCAGGCGTGACCTTCACCGACCCAGTTGAGGCCACCAATAAAGAGGCAAAGCACCTGAAGGAATCCGGCGAGGCTGACGTCGTCATCGCGCTCTTCCACGAGGACGCCCAGCAGTTCGCCGACGGATTCAGCACCGACGTTGATGCGCTCTTCGGCGGTGATACCCACGTGAAGACCCAGGGCGAGGTCGCCCGCGAGGGCGCCCTGCCGCTGCAGTGGGCGCAGGGCCACGAGTACGGCAAGCTGCTCAACGACCTGGATATCACCTTCGACACCAAGGCGAAGAAGGTCACCGACATCAAAATGAAGCAGTACGACGCGACGGACGCGGCTTCGCTTAGCGAGGATGCCGAAATCGCCGCGATCGTCGATGAAGCTGCGGCCAAGGCGGAGGAGCTCGGTGCTGACGTCGTGGGCACCATGCCAGAGGCGCTCTTCCGTGGCTCCGATGAGGGCAAGGGTTCGGGCTCCAACCGCGGCGTGGAATCCACCCTGAACAACTTCATCGCGCAGGCACAGCGCAAATCTGTGGCGAAGGCCGTGGGCAAGGAGATCGACCTGGGCGTCATGAACGCCGGTGGTGTGCGCGCGGACCTGCCTGCAGGCGAGGTCACCTACAAGGATGTCTTCACGGTGCAGCCATTCGGCAACGCCGTGGCTTACGGCAAGGTTTCCGGCGCTGACCTCATCAAGGCTCTGGAGAACCAGTGGCAGGAAGGCGCATCTCGTCCGCGCCTGGCCATGGGCCTTTCCGATAACGTGCAAGTGGTTTATGACCAGACCGGTGAGCACGGTAGCCGCATTAAGTCCGTGACCATCGACGGTGAGCAGGTCGACCCGAGCAAGGACTACACCATCGCGCTGTCCACCTTCCTCATCGGCGGCGGCGACGGCTACTTCGCTGAGGGCGCCATCAAGGATGTTGTGGACTTGGGCTACATGGACACTCAGGCCATGATTGATTACATCAAGGCTGGCAAGCCAGCCGCTCGTGAGGGTCAGGGCCAGATTGGCGCTCACATCACCGGCGAGGTTAAGCCGGGCAATGAGATCACCGTGGAGCTGTCCTCCCTCAACTACACCTCTGAGGGCGAGCCGATGGCAAAGACCGCCACGGTCAAGCTGGGGGATGAGACCGCCACTGCGGATATCGACAACGCGAAGCAGGACGGTGACGACCAGTTCGGTGAGCGCGGCCGCGCGACGCTGAAGCTTAACGTGCCGGCGGACTTCACTTGCGATACCCCGCTCGAAATCACCACCGACGCTGGCACTGAGGCAACGCTGCCGCTTGACGACGCCACCTGCAGCGCCGAGCCGGGCAAGGGCGATACTACCGACAGCTCCTCGCTGAGCTCCCTGTCCTCCCTGGACTCCGGTTCTTCCAAGGGCCTGGGCATTGCCGCGGGCGTCATCGCTGCCATCGTGGGCATCATCGGTGTGGTGGGCATGAACATGCACATGCTGCCGGCGCCGGTGCGTGCTTTCATTGAGAACCTGCGCAAGCAGTTCAACATATAAGCACTGCAGTCTAAAGCAAGGCACCGTGGAATCTTCTCCACGGTGCCTTTGTCTATCCAAGCTCCGTGAAGGAAAAGCGTGGTAGTAGAGTAGTTTGACGTGGATATTGTGGATTTGATCGGGCGTGAGTCGGTATATCAATTAGGCATTGAGCCACACCGAATCCCCGTGGTCTTACTTGCCACCATCGGTATCTACTTGGCCTTTATGATTCTGGTCAAGCTCTTTGGCACCCGCGTGCTGACGTCGATGACTGCCTCCGATGCGGTCATCATCATTATGTTCGGTGCCGTGGCCGGCCGTGTCATCGTGGGTAATCCACCTACCCTTGCCGCCGGCGTCATCGGCCTTCTAACGCTCATGGTTTTAGAGGCTGCCTTCGGCACCATCCGCCGCTACATCGGCTGGTCCCGCTACCTAGACCGCCGTCCCGTGCTGTTGGTCTATAACGGCGAGCTGCTCGAAGACAACATGCACTTTGCCCACATCACCGTCAGCGACGTAAATTCCGCAACCCGCAAAGCCGGACTCGGCCGCCGCGGCGACATTCAGATGATGATCCTCGAACCCACCGGCCAAATTTCCGTCATCAAAATCGGCCAATTCGTTGACCCGGACCTCTTCCGCGACATCCTCGGCGCTGAGCTCATCGAGGGCATGGACGACAAACCAGGGGAGAAGTAGCTGTGCATTGGGCTGTTCGTAATGCCAAGCTACCTGGAAAGCTCTGATAAAAGCTCCGGACTTCTGACAACTTAATCTTTTTCGAATATTCTTTCTTCTGATGAGCGACACTAATGAGGAAGAACCCCCTAACACGCAGATGGCGGAGCCAATGACACCGAAGAGTCAGGATCGATCGCTGAAGACTCGAGACAGGCTTATAGGGTGGTCTGTTTCCTTGCCTGGCGCACTTTGCATATTGCTCGTCATTGTTATCATCGGAGTTGCTGCAGCATTCCTTCTGACTTGGTGGCTTACGGGTGACGAGTGGAAAGATGTAATTTTAAAGCTCGTGAATTACCGTGGGGCGATTCCGAACGCAATTGTTGCTGTTGTAGGTCTCGTAATCGCCTGGCGTTCGTTCAAGCAAAAACAAAGTTCAGATAGGCGCGATGCCTACTACAACAGAATCGAGTGGGCAATGAATCTAACTCTTGATAGCGACGAAAGAAAACGTCGAGCAGGATGGCAGTTGTTGCCAACGCTCGTGACAATGTCTGATCGCTCCGATGAAGACGAGACGTTTGTCCAAGCAATATCGGAATACATCAAGGAGAATTATGAGAATGGTGTAGAGCGTGAGCACTCGACGACGGAATCTAGTGAGGAAGCGTAAACGCCTCAATCTTTACCCAGGAAAAAGGGTGGATTACGCTGTATCAGCGATGTAAGGTTAAGGGCACCGAAAGAGGAGGGACGTGCCATGACGATTGCAGATAGGTCTGCTCAGAATTCTCAGGCGATTTCTGACGAAGAGTTTGAAGCGCTGGAAGAGGCACATTTCTTCATGAAGGCATACATGCAGCGTTTGAATGAGCCACGTAACCTTCCCTGGTGGGAGAAAGTCTTGGGCGTGTTCGGTATTCGACGAATTGTGCGCTAGCAGAGCTTTATTGAGGAGCACTCAAATAGGAATTCCCTCGATGCCGTTGTTTGCATCGAGGGTTTAGTTTTGCGCGTGATGCGTTCTCTGGCATCGGTGCTTAGCTGAAACCGTCCGGTGCATCACTGAAACCACAGCAGGTCAGGCATAAGAAAACCGCCCACCAAATGGTGAGCGGTTGTTCTAGATCTTCGGATCGAGTTTAGAAGATCTTGAAGTACTTGTTGACGAAGCCGAACAGTGCGCCGAGGGCGGTGATGACTGCGGTGGCAACGCCGATCCACTCCTTGACGTCCTTTGCCGTGAAATCGTCGGAGGAAGAGGAAGAGGAACCTTCCTTTTCAGGGGTCTTGGTCTCCGTAGGGGTTTGAGTAGTAGTAGGAGCAGCCGTTGTGGTAGTGGAAGTAGTTGCGGCTGGGGTTGCAGCCATAGCAGCGCCAGCGCCGCCGAAGGAGATGGTAGCGGCTGCAGCAGCTGCAACCAGTGCCTTGCGGGAGAAGAACTTCATGTGTTCAATCCTTAAGAGTTTGGGAATTTCAAAGACCCCACGAATGTTAGTTCCGGCCCTGAAGATATGCAACCGAAAAAGCGAAAAAGTTCATCCTGTGAAGTATCTGTAGGTATGTTGTGTGCAGGAGAAATAGGAAAAATGCACTAGATGATAGAGCCTATTTTGTGAAAAGGCCTGCGCACGCATAAGAAAATCTCAGCTACCTCTGAAAAAGGTGCATGTAAGACGAAGCCCCCTGGGCATACCCATCAGGGGTGCCCAGGGGGAGACGAAAGGACATCTATTTGTCGGCGCTTAGGCTTCGACAGACGCCTTCTTGATCTTGATTTCCTCGGCCGGCTTGCCGTCGGAGGCACCGCCTTCGACGCCGATCTTGGCGATCTTGTCCATGGTCTCCTGGCCCTTGTCGGTCAGGTCGCCGAAGTAGGTGTACTCAGGCGTGAGCATGGAGTCGGCGTAGTTGACGAAGAACTGGGAGCCATTGGTGTCCACGCCGGAGTTGGCCAGGGCGATGGAGCCTTTCGGGTAGGTCACCGGGTTCTTGGTGTCAGCTTCATCAGTCTCGTCGGTTGGGTACTCGTTGGCGAATCTAAAACCAGGGCCGCCGGAGCCGGTGCCGGTTGGGTCACCGCACTGCAGGACGCTCAAGACGCCGGAGGTCATGCGGTGGCAGATGGTGTCGTCATAGTAGCCCTGATCCGCCAGGTCCGAAATTGCGTTGACGGCACACGGAGCCTTAGCGCGGTCGAGCTCCATTTCGATGTCGCCCTTGTTGGTAGCGAAGTTAACCTTCACCGTTCCCTTGGTGGAGACATCCTTGCCGTCCGGAACCTTCGCACCGTTGGCATCCTGGCCGTCCTTTTCGTAGGTGCACTGCACGCTCGCAGGCAGTGCCTCAGCACGCTTGCCGGACAGTGGCTTGGCATCCGGGGTGTCCTGAGCAGTGGTCTCTGCGGCGCTGGATTCTTCGGCCACGACCTTCTCATCGGAATTATCGCGGGTGGCGAAGAAGTAGATGCCGCCGACCAAGGCGAGGATAACTACGAGCGAGGCCGCGACGACGCCCAGAGGGCGGGTCTTTTCCTTGCGGTCACGGGCCTTGAGCTCACGGTCGAGCTGGTTTAGCGCTTCTTCGCCACGCTGTTTGTTGTTGGGCATTTAATGGTCCTTTGGCGATGGATTTCGAGTTAAACGCTAGCTTCTAAGCCAGTGGGCTCGAGCTATACCTGACAGAGTCTAGCCCGTCTGGTCCAACGGATCGTATTTGCCCGTCGTGGCACGACGGGAGATCCTTCAGTAGGGTGGGGCGCCATGGCTCACGTTAAATTCAATGGAAACGAAACCGAAATCGCCGGAAACCTACCTGAGGTAGGGCAGAAGCTGCCAGAGTTCACGCTCGTCGGCACCGATCTTTCCGAGGTAACCAACCAGGACTTCGAGGGCAAGCGCCTGGTTATCTCCTTGTTCCCTTCCGTAGACACCGGCGTGTGTGCAGCGCAGCTGCGTTCCTTCAACGAGAAGGCTGCCGGCCTAGACAACACCGTCGTGTTGTCCGTGTCCCGTGACCTGCCATTCGCGCAGGAGCGCTTCTGTGCAGCAGAGGGCATCGAGAACGTCGTTAGCGCTTCCGATTTCCGCTCTGACTTCGGCGAGAAGCTGGGCATTACCCTGCAGGGCTCCCCACTGAAGGGCCTGCTGGCTCGCTCCGTTGTTGTCACCGATGAAGAGCACAAGGTCATCTACACCGAGCTCGTTGATGAAGTCACCACCGAGCCGAACTACGACGCCGCGATCGAGGCATTGGGCAAGTAATTCGGCGAGTAAAAGCTCACTAAATCTCATCTAGCGCCTGGCCCCACTGCATTGGGGCGGGCGCTAGACTGCGTTTTATGACTTTGAGCGTTTTAGGTTTCGCAGCTGGGCCCTACAAGACCAATACCTATGTGGTGGCCAATGGCTCCCGTGCTTTCGTGGTTGACCCAGGCATGCACGCGATGCAACGTGTTCTCGACTTGGGTAAAGAGCATGGCCTTAACTTCGAAGCTATCGTCTTGACCCATGGCCACCTCGACCACACCCGCGAGGCAGGTGACCTTGCCAAGCAGCTCAACCTTCCGGTGTACATCCACCCCAAGGACGCGTTCATGCTTGTTGACGGTTCCGGGGTCTCACCGGAATCGCAGCTGCTTTTCGACGCCGCGAATATGCTCGCCATCGACGATCTTCGCGAGCTCCACGGCGGCAAGCCCTTGGAACTCATCGGCTATGAGTTCCGGATCGAGCATGCCCCGGGGCATTCGCCGGGCTCCGTCCTTATTATTGCCGAGGAATTCGTGCTTTCCGGCGACGTCCTCTTTAAAGGCTCCATCGGGCGCACCGACTTGGAGCACTCTGACCCAAGCGCGATGCAGCTCTCGCTTGCCGGGCCTGTCTGGAGGCTTGATGACAAGCTCGCTGTCCTGCCCGGACACGGCGCAACCACCACGATGGGCGCCGAAAGGGCAACTAATCCATTCTTGGCCACGCTACGGGATGTACTCTGATACGCGTGAGTGATAAGAAGCAGTTTAAGGCCCTGTCCGCTCCCAAGGGAGTCCCGGACTACATTCCGCCGCAATCGGCGACCTTCTACAAGGTGCGTGAGAACCTGGTCCATCAGGCTCATCTCTCCGGCTTCCAGCACATCGAGCTTCCGATCTTCGAAGACACCACGCTTTTCGCGCGTGGTGTTGGTGAATCCACCGATGTGGTCTCCAAGGAGATGTACACCTTCGCAGACCGCGGCGACCGCTCGGTAACCCTGCGCCCAGAAGGTACCGCAGGCGTTATGCGTTCTGTCATCGAGCACAACCTTGACCGCGGCCAACTGCCGGTCAAGCTCAACTACTTCGGACCTTTCTTCCGCTACGAGCGCCCGCAGGCTGGCCGCTACCGCCAGCTTCAGCAGGTCGGCGTCGAGGCCATCGGCGTTGACGATCCCGCGCTCGACGCCGAGGTCATCGCCCTGGCAGATCGCTCCTTCCGTTCCCTCGGGTTGAGCCAATTCCGTCTCGAGCTGACCAGCTTGGGTGACCAGAACTGCCGCCCGGCTTACCGCGAGAAGCTGCAGGAGTTCCTGTTCAAGCTCGACTTGGATGAGGAAACCCGCAAGCGTGCGGAGATCAACCCGCTGCGTGTCCTCGATGACAAGCGTCCTGAGGTCCAGGAGCAGCTTTCCGACGCCCCGCTGATGCTCGATCACCTAAACGACGAGTGCCGTGAGCACTTCGAGACGGTCACCGGCCTCCTCGATGACATGGGCATCGAGTACACCATCAATCCGCGCATGGTTCGTGGCTTGGATTACTACACCAAAACCTGTTTCGAGTTCGTGCACCCGCTGCTTGGCGCGCAGTCCGGCATCGGTGGCGGCGGTCGCTACGACGGCCTGATGTCTCAGCTGGGAGGCCAGGAGCTTTCCGGCATCGGCTACGGCCTCGGCGTCGACCGCACCGTCTTGGCTCTGGAGGCTGAGGGCATCCAGCTCGACGGCGTCGACCAGCGCGTTGAGGTCTTCGGCGTGGCACTGGGCGCCGATGCTAAGCGCCGCATGGCAGGCATTGTCAACGACCTGCGCAACGCCGGCATCTCCGCTGACATGTCCTTCGGAGACCGCGGTCTTAAGGGCGCTATGAAGGGCGCGGATCGTGCCGGCGCTCGTTTCGCGCTTGTTCTGGGCGAGCAGGAGCTTGAAAACGGCGTCGTGGCGGTCAAGGACCTTGCCGCGCATGAGCAAAGCGACGTCGCCATTGACGCGCTCGTTGAGCACCTGCGCGGCCAGCTGAATTAAGCCAACGACGTCAAAGGGCATCTCGCTGAGATGCCAAAGGCGCTTTCCTTCCCACATATCGGTTGGGGAGTGAAGGCGCCTTTTGTTTTGCTACTATGCGTTCGCCATGCCGCTTTTGATGCCTGCCAAGTAGATGCGCAGCATACGTTTTTGGATATCGGGCACGTAGTTCTCCACGTGCACCTTCCTGGGGCGCACCAGCGTTAAGATTCCCACCACGAAGTCGAGGTGCCCCACGCCGGGGCCAATTACTCCGTGCTGCTTTCCGAGCTCGATGAATCTTTCGCCGTTTTCCTGCAACGCGTCGCGCTTCAACTTCAAATCTTCCGGCAGGGTATCTAAGTCCTCCGGCACGAAGGAGGGGATGAGGCTGGTCAAACCCATGTCCGTGAGCTCGAGAGCATAGTCCAGGACGAAGTTTTCCGCGTCCGAAGGATCGGATTCGAAGCCTTTAATCAAGCGACTTTGGAAGACCAGAAAATCATCGCTCATGTGTTCCGCGCACGCGTGAATCAACCCTTCACGGTCCGGGAAGTTGCGGTAGAGCGTGGCGACGCCCACGCCTGCTTCCTGGGCAATCTTTTCAAGGGAGACCGAGTTGCCATGGCGTTTAAACATGGCGCATGCCGCCTCGATGATGGCTATTCGGCGGCGTAACGCATCGGCTCGCATGGAGGTAGATATCGCTTTCTAGGTTAGAGTCTGTGTGTTAGCGATAAGACTACCTTTTGCCACGCAAGCCTTTTTGCACTAGCACTCCACCTGCGTGACGGCGAAGCCCAGGGTCTTTGCGAGTCCACCAATGGAGGTCTCCTTGTACTTCGCCAGCATGTCGCGGCCGGTATCGGCCATCGTCTGCACGGCGGCGTCGAGAGAAACGTGGTGCGTGCCTTGGCCCATGCGCGCCAGGCGCGCGGCGTTGATGGACTTGACCGCGCCGATGGCGTTGCGCTCGATGCACGGAATCTGCACGAGGCCGCCGACTGGGTCGCAGGTAAGGCCGAGGTTGTGCTCCAGCGCAATCTCGGCGGCATTTTCGATCTGCGCCGGCGTTGCGCCTAGCAGTTCAGCCATGCCGGCCGCCGCCATTGACGACGCCGAGCCTACCTCGCCTTGACAGCCCACCTCGGCGCCCGAAATCGAGGCGTTGTGCTTGATGATCATGCCGATGGCACCCGCGGTAAGCAAGTAGCGGCGGGCGGAATCGCGGGTGAAGTTCGGCTTGAAGTCGCGGGCATAGTGCAACACCGCTGGGATGATGCCGCAGGCGCCGTTCGTTGGGGCCGTGATGACGCGGCCACCGGCGGCATTTTGCTCGTTGACGGCGAGCGCAAACAGGTTGACCCACTCCATAGCAGAAAAACCGCAGGTCTTATCGTCGTGGCCTTCCATCAGCTGCTTGTACATGCCCGGCGCGCGGCGTGGGACCTGCAGGCCGCCCGGCAAGATGCCGGAGGTAGAGATGCCGTCGGTGACGCACTCGCGCATGATGTCCCACACCAAATCCAGGTGCGCGTAGACGTATTCGAGGCCGCCGTCTTCTTTATGGAGCGCTTCCTGGTTGGCGGCGACAATCTCCCAGATCTTCAAATCGTGCTTTTCGCACAGCGCCAGCAATTGCTCGCCCGTGGTGAATGGGTAAGGAACATCGTCGGTGGATTCGGCCGCTGCCATGCCGGCAGGTACCTCGGCGGAGGCTGCGACCTCGGCGTCGAGTTCCGCGCGGGAGAGAATGAATCCGCCGCCGACGGAGAAGTACTCGGCGTGCTCGGCCAGTAGGTTGCCCTCTGCATCCCAGGCATCGAAGATGAGGCAATTCGGGTGCTCGGGGACCGGCTCGTTGTTGAACTCGATGGAATATTCCATCGCGCCCAGCGGGCCGTCGGTCATGCCTTTGCTCGGAATGGGCTGATCGGAACGCGGTTCAGCGTCAACCGGGACGGTCAGCGGATCCCAGCCGGCCAAGCCCAGAATCACCGCGCGGTCGGTGCCGTGGCCGCGGCCAGTCAGCGAAAGCGAGCCCCGCAGCTCGGTGTGCACCTTGGCTGGATGCTCCGGCAGCGTTTTCAGGAACGCAAGGGCCGCGCGCATTGGGCCGACGGTGTGCGAGGAAGATGGGCCAATGCCGATGGAGAAAATGTCGGTGACGCTGATTGCCATGCTGGGCGGTGCCTCCTTTGTGAGTTTGCTTTGTGAGTTTGGAAATTAAATTGGGGGTAGGTGGGGGGAGTATTTCTAGGGGGCAGGCTGTGGCTAAACCCGTGTTAATTGCGATCTTGCTGCGGCCGAAATTCTCTGTGACGAGGACTTTTTCCGGAAGGCCGCGCATACAGTTTCTCCATGTTACCGCTTTGGCAGTAGTTCACTACGTGGAGGCAGCGTTGTTAACCCCTCGGGGTGGGTGTGACCAAGGTCAAGCGATTTTTGGGGATAAGCCGATAGAAATTATTGAATTTTATTGTGTGACCTTTGCACACAATGAATACTGATTAGTATCTCGGTTCACAATAGTTAAGCAATTCAGCGTGCCTAACAACTGTGGCTGGATAAAAGTTCTTTCATCTGCTCTGTCTGATTCCTCGGGAGATTATCGTGAGTATCAAGACCGGACCCGAACCGCGGTCCGACATCGAATTTGTTGAAGTCGACGGCCAGGCACAGCCCATCGACGTAAAGCCGGAAAAGGTCATCGGCAACGTTGAGAAGATCGTCATTTTGATTGCCGCTATCGCTGCGGCTGCCGGTTGGGGAGTGCTCGCTCTCCACCGCGGTGAGACCATCAACTCCGTGTGGTTGGTCCTGGCCGCCGTTGGCTCCTACATTATCGGATATACCCTGTACGCTCGCCTTATTGAGTACAAGGTGGTAAAGCCGCGCAATAGTCGTGCGACTCCTGCCGAGTACGCCAATGACGGTAAGGACTTCCTGCCTACCGATCGCCGCGTGCTCTTTGGCCATCACTTCGCCGCTATTGCCGGCGCGGGCCCGCTGGTCGGCCCGGTCATGGCGGCGCAGATGGGCTATCTCCCGGGCACACTATGGATCGTCCTCGGCGTCGTCTTTGCGGGCGCGGTACAGGATTACCTGGTGTTGTGGGTTTCCACGCGGCGCAAGGGCCGCTCGCTGGGCCAAATGATCAACGATGAGATGGGTAAAATTGGAGGCATCGCGGGCATCATCGCCACCGTCGCCATCATGATCATCATCATCGCAGTGCTGGCGCTCATCGTGGTCAACGCTTTGGCGGATTCGCCGTGGGGCGTCTTCTCCATCACGATGACCATCCCCATCGCTTTGTTCATGGGCCTCTACCTGCGCTACATCCGCCCTGGCAAGGTCTCTGAGGTCTCCGTCATTGGCGTCATCCTGCTGCTTGCCGCCATCATCGGCGGCGGTTGGGTCTCCGATACTGAGCTCGGTGCCAGCATGTTTACCTGGTCCAAGGAGACCTTAGCCTTTGCCATCATTGGCTATGGCATCGTGGCAGCTATCCTGCCGGTCTGGCTGCTGCTTGCCCCGCGTGACTACCTGTCTACCTTCATGAAGATTGGCGTCATCGCGCTGCTTGCCATCGCCATCGTGATTGAGCGCCCGTCCGTGCACATGCCGGCAGTGACCAGCTTCGCCACGGACGGAAATGGCCCAGTCTTCTCCGGCAACCTCTTTCCGTTCCTGTTTATCACCATTGCGTGCGGCGCACTTTCTGGCTTCCACGCGCTGATCTCCTCGGGTACCACGCCAAAGCTCATTGAGAAGGAATCCCACATGCGTGCCATCGGTTACGGCGGCATGATCATGGAGTCCTTCGTCGCGGTCATGGCGCTTATCTCCGCGGTCATCATTGACCGCCACATGTACTTCGCCATGAACTCTCCAGCGCCGAAGACACAGGGCACTGCGGAAGGTGCGGCCGACTTCGTAGGCACCCTCAACCTGCCCGGCGCTGGCATCACCGCCGAGCAGCTAACCGCCGCAGCCCAGGCAGTGGGCGAGGAGTCCATCGTTTCCCGTACCGGCGGCGCGCCAACGCTGGCTTATGGCATGTCCGAAATCATGACGCAGATGCTGGGCAATCCAGCCATGCAGGCTTTCTGGTACCACTTTGCCATCATGTTCGAGGCGCTGTTTATCCTCACCACGGTGGACGCTGGCACCCGCGTGGCACGCTTTATGATGCCCGACTCCTTGGGCGGCATCCCGGGCCTGGGCAAGTTCCGCGACCAAAGCTGGAAGCTCGGCACCTACCTTTCTACTTTCATCGTCTGTGTGCTGTGGGGCGCCATCCTCATCATGGGCGTTACCGATCCGCTAGGCGGCATCAACGTGCTCTTCCCGCTCTTCGGCATCGCGAACCAGCTGTTAGCTGCGATGGCGCTCGCACTCGTCGTGGTCGTGGTGGTCAAGAAGGGTCTTTATAAGTGGGTCTGGATTCCGCTTATCCCGCTGGCCTGGGACCTCATCGTGACCATGACCGCGTCCTGGCAGAAGATCTTCAGCTCCGATCCGACCATCGGCTATTGGGCTAACCACGCGCGTTTCAAAGACGCCGCGGCTCAGGGGCTTAGCGAGTTCGGGTCTGCAAAGTCCGTCGAAGAAATTGACGCAGTGGTGCGTAATACCTTCATCCAAGGCTGTCTATCTATCCTCTTCGCCGTGCTTGTCCTAGCCGTTATTGGTGCGGCAGTGATGTCGTGTATCAAGGCGGTCAAGCAGCGCGTAGCCGGTATCGAGCCAGTGGATTCGGAGACCGAGGACATCCCGTCCACGCTGTTCCTGCCTCGTGGAATGATGCCGACCAAGCGGGAGAAGGAAGTAGCCGCGCAGTACAACATGAGCTTCGAAGAAACTGGAGGGCATTAGTGATTAGCGCGCTCAAGAAAATCACCTGGTACGTCGGCGAGCTCATGGGCGATCACGCCTACGCGAAGTACTGCGCTCACCTTAAAGCGCATCATCCCGACGCCGTGATTCCAACCGAGCGCGAATATTGGCGTGCCCGCTACGCCGAGCAGGATGCCAACCCCGGTGCGCGGTGCTGCTAGATGACGCTGTGGCTAGGCGGTGCCGTCGTGGCCTTTCAGCAGCGCGCTAAACGGCGTGAACTCTTCTTCCACGTCCAATCCGGTGGGACGTGGGGAAGGCTCTGCCACGTTCGGGGCGGCTAGTCCTGCGACGCGGTCGGTGGGAGCCACGATGAGATCGGCAAGCTCCTTGGCCGCGCGCTCGATGCGCTGGGCGTTGCGTGTACCTTCTGCGGTGCCGAAGTCTTCGGTGGCTTGGAAGACGCCGGTGGGGATCACTGTGGCATGCAGGTAGTTAAACAGCGGACGCAATGCATAGTCGAGCACCAACGCATGCCGCGAAGACCCGCCCGTGGCTGCAATCGCTGTGGGCAGGTGCTCCAAGGCGTGCGGATCGAGTGTGTCGAAGAAGAGCTTGAAAAGGCCCGAGTAGCTGCCCTGGAAAATCGGGGTCACCGCAATCAGTGCGCTCGCCGTCGATAGTGCGCGCTTTGCCTCATCTAGGCGGGGAGTGGTGGAGCCCCAGTTCGTCATGGCCTCGGCGAGCTCGGTGGCAAGCTCACGGAGTTCAATCATGGTGGTCTCCACGCCTTCGCCTCGGGCGCCGACCTGGGAGCACACGGCCTGGGAGAGGGCGTCGGCAAGCGCGCGCGTTGATGACGGCGTGGATAGCCCTGCGGTAACAACGACCAGTGAACGCATCTAGTTCTCCTCTCCGGGGTTGACCTTGAAATGGGGTGCGGCGGGGTTGGCCTTCAGACTTGCGTGGGTAGGCGGATTTGAAGGCACATGCTCCGGGCGGCGGGCCTCCATGCGGCGGCGCAGCTCCGGAACCACCTGGGTGCCTAAGATTTCAATCTGTTTCAGCACTACCTCCTGCGGCAGGCCCGCGTGATCGATGAGGAAAAGCTGGCGCTGGTAATCGCCCACCCAATCGGCAAACTGCATGGTGCGCTCGATGACCTGCTCCACCGTGCCTACAGTCAGCGGCGTCCGCGCGGTGAACTCCTCCAGGGAAGGACCGTGGCCGTACACCGGTGCGTTATCGAAGTAGGGGCGGAAGAACTTCTTCGCCTCGGCTTCGGTCTCGCCGATGAAGACCTGGCCGCCCAAGCCCACGATGGCCTGATCCGCTCGGCCGTGACCGTAGGACTCGAAGCGGCGGCGGTAAATGTCCACCATCTTCGCGGTGTGCTCCTTGTTCCAGAAGATGTTGTTGTGGAAGAAGCCATCGCCGTAGAAGGCGGCCTGCTCGGCAATCTGCACCGAGCGGATGGAGCCGTGCCAGACAAAAGGCGGTACGCCGTCAAGGGGCGCCGGGGTAGACGTATACCCCTGTAGAGGCGTGCGGTACTTGCCCGTCCAATTAACCACCGGCTCGCGCCACAGCCGGCGCAGTAAGTGATAGTTCTCCACCGCCAGTGGGATGCCTTCGCGGATATCCTTGCCAAACCACGGATAAACCGGGCCCGTGTTGCCGCGGCCCATCATGAGATCTACGCGGCCGCCGGAAAGGTGCTGCAGGAAGGCATAGTCCTCGGCGATCTTTACCGGGTCATTGGTGGTGATAAGCGTCGTGGAGGTGGATAGCTGCAGGTTCTTTGTCTGTGCGGCGATATATGCCAGGTGGGTAGTCGGTGAGGAGGGCACGAAGGGTGGGTTGTGGTGCTCGCCGGTGGCAAAGACGTCGAGGCCAACCTCCTCGGCCTTGAGCGCAATCTCGGTCATATTGCGGATGCGCTCGGCCTCGCTGGGGATGATGCCGTTGGTTGGGTCCGCGGTGACATCGCCGATGCTAAAGATTCCGAATTGCATGCTGCTCCCTTGAGTGTGGCTTAGAACTTTAGTGTATATGACATGTCAACAACAGGGGTGCGTGGGAAATTCCACGCACCCCTGTCATTTTTAAGCGGGAACTAGACTTTAGGCGCTATAAGCGTTTAGCCGTTATAAGCATTGCGCTCGAGGTAGTCGCACCGCGCCATCTCGCCTGATTGGTAGCCGGCTAAGAAGGCTTTGGAGCGCATTTCGGAAGAACCGTGTGTCCACTGATCGGGGCGGACCTGGCCGCCGGAGCGCTGCTGGATGTTGTCATCGCCAACAGCGGCAGCGGCGGTCACTGCGTTCTCGAGCTGCTGCTGCGAAATCTCTTGCAAGCCCATGTTCGTATTGTCATCGGCATAGTTTGCCCAGATGCCTGCGTAGCAGTCTGCCTGCAGCTCAATCTTGACGGCGTTGGAATCCTCGCCCGGCTGGTTGTAATTGGAAAGACCCAGCGTTCCCTCGAGGTTTTGAATGTGGTGACCAAACTCGTGGGCCACGATATACATTTGCGTCAGGGGTGCGTTCTCGGCGCCGAATTGGGTGAGTTGATCGAAAAAGGCGGTATCGAAATAGGCCGTCTGATCACTCGGGCAGTAGAACGGGCCGGTGGCGGCCGATGCTTGGCCGCAGCCGGACGTGGTGGCGCCGTGAAAGATGACCATTCCGGGTTCGGTGTATTCCAGCCCGGCCTGCTTTGGAAGTTGGTCCGCCCAAACGCGGTCGATGGACTGGGCGGCGTACATGATGCGGCAGTCGTCGTATTTGTTGCCGTCCTCAGCGGTCTGGCAGTGGGCAAGCTCTCCGGTGGGGGTGCCGTTTGCGTCTGTGCCGTTTTCTTCCTGCGCTATTTGGCCCTGGTCATTCTCGGTGCCGAAGTACTGATCAAGATCGGATGGGTTTCCGCCCATGATCAGGAACAAACCGATGAGGACGAGAGTGCCCAGGCCGCCCCCTGCCGCAATGGTGCCGCCGCGGCGCCCGCCGCCACCAGAGCGGGCGCGGGTGTTGTTGAATTCTGCATCCGAACGAAATGTCATGCCATTGATAATGCCATATGTCCAGCGCATTGTGCCGCCAGAAAATATAGATACTTTCTGTAGCTGCCTCATCGAAACGAAATACTAGGCGGGGTTGTAGACTTGGGCGCGTTCAAGTTTTGCCATTCTCCGGCGCGTGCTGTCTACGCGTGGCGGGAGAGGGTGAAAAATCGAAATAGAAGGGACTGAACACTAGTGCTGCGCACTCATTTGGCCGGCGAGCTCCGCAAGGACATCGCAGGCGAGACCGTTACTCTCACCGGTTGGGTTTCCCGCCGTCGCGACCACGGTGGAGTTATCTTCATTGACCTGCGTGACCGATCCGGCATCGCCCAGGTTGTCTTCCGCGAATCCGAAGTTGCAGAGCACGCACACGACCTGCGCTCTGAGTACTGCGTGAAGGTAACCGGCGTCGTCGAGCCGCGTCCAGAAGGCTCCGAGAACCCGAACCTGCCTTCCGGCGAGATCGAGGTCAACGTCACCGAGCTGGAGGTCCTCAACAAGTCCGCAGCACTGCCTTTCCAGATCGATGACCCATCCACCTCTGGAGAGGTCGGCGAGGAAGCGCGCCTGAAGTACCGCTACCTGGATCTGCGCCGTAAGACCCAGGGTGACGCGCTGCGTCTGCGCTCTGCGGCAAATCGTGCAGCCCGCAAGGTGCTCGACGCTCACGATTTCACCGAGATCGAGACCCCAACCCTGACCCGCTCCACCCCAGAAGGCGCCCGTGACTTCCTGGTCCCAGCACGCCTGAAGCCAGGCTCCTGGTACGCCCTGCCGCAGTCGCCGCAGCTGTTCAAGCAGCTGCTTATGGTCGCCGGTATGGAACGCTACTACCAGATCGCGCGCTGCTACCGCGACGAGGATTTCCGCGCTGACCGCCAGCCGGAGTTCACCCAGCTCGACGTCGAGATGTCCTTCGTGGACCAGGACGACGTCATCGCACTGGCCGAGGAGATCGTCTCCGAGCTGTGGAAGCTCATCGGCTACGAAATCACCACTCCGATCCCGCGTATGACCTACGCCGATGCCATGAAGTACTACGGCTCCGATAAGCCGGACCTGCGCTTTGACATCAAGATCGTCGAGTGCACCGAGTTCTTCAAGGACACCTCCTTCCGCGTATTCCAGAACGAGTACGTCGGAGCCGTCGTCATGGAAGGCGGCGCATCCCAGCCGCGCCGCCAGTTCGACGCTTGGCAGGAGTGGGCAAAGCAGCGCGGCGCTAAGGGCCTTGCCTACATCACCATTGCTGAGGACGGCACCCTGGGCGGCCCAGTGGCCAAAAACATCACCGACGCCGAGCGCGAGGGCATCGCCGCTCACGTGGGCGCAAAGCCTGGCGACGCCATCTTCTTTGCCGCAGGCGACACCAAGTCTTCCCGCGCTCTGCTCGGCGCAGCCCGTGGCGAGATCGCGCGCAAGCTCGACCTCATCAAGGAAGGCGACTGGGCCTTTACCTGGGTCGTCGACGCACCACTGTTCGAGCCAGCTGCCGACGCCACCGCATCCGGTGACGTTGCCTTGGGCCACTCCAAGTGGACGGCCGTGCACCACGCCTTTACCTCCCCGAAGCCGGAGTACCTCGACACCTTCGACCAGAACCCGGGCGAGGCAACCGCTTACGCTTATGACATCGTCTGCAACGGCAACGAGATCGGCGGCGGTTCCATCCGTATCCACCAGCAGGATGTGCAAAAGCGTGTCTTCGACGTCATGGGCATCGGCGAGGAAGAAGCACAGGAGAAGTTCGGCTTCCTGCTCGACGCATTCCAGTACGGCGCACCGCCACACGGCGGCATCGCATTCGGCTGGGACCGCATCGTGTCCCTGCTCGGCGGCTTTGACTCCATCCGCGACGTCATTGCTTTCCCGAAGTCCGGCGGCGGCGTCGATCCGCTAACCGACGCCCCGGCACCGATCCCTGCCGCACAGCGCAAGGAGACTGGCGTCGACTTCAAGCCGGAAAAGAAGTCAGAAGAAAAGGCTGCAGCGAAGTAAGCGCTAAAGCTTGCTTTTAAAGCGGGGCAGGGCCGAAGCTGCGGGAAAGTGTTTCACCACACCGCATGAGGCGGTGCCCCGCTTTTGCTGCGAGCGCGGCTGACATAGAGCTCAGCGATCAAGTAAAGGAAGATGAAGTGACCACGGAGAATACGGGCGTTACTGACACGGCCTATACCCAAGACGAGGTCGTCGAGATGGCCGCCGAGTTGCTTTCGCGCCGTTACGGCGGGGTTGCCGAGTTTACGCAGGTAACTGATCTAGGCGGTTCGGGCAACGCCACCGTCTTGCGCGCGCGGATGACTCCGACGGCATTTTTGCCGCACCGCTCCGTGGTCATCAAATACAACCCTTCTACCGGGCATGCTATTGATGACGCCGCGCTTCTCCGCGAGGTCGTGGCCTACCAGTTCACCACCGCTTTGAGCGAGGACGTGCGCCCGGGCCCGGTGCTTTTTGCTCATGATCTGGATCGTCGCATTTTGGTGCTTTCCGACGTCGGTGAGGGCGACACCTTGGCCGACGTTCTCATCCAGGCACAGGACGAGGACCGCAAGGAGATCCTGCGTTCTCTGGGACGTTCTTTGGGCCAGATGCATGCGGGTACCGCAGACCGCGAGCAGGACTACGAGACGCTGCTTAACCGCATGCTGCGCCAGCACCCGGAATACGCCGAGCATCAGTCGCTGCGCGATGAATCCCTGCAGCGCTCGATTTTGATTGGCGCAGACATCCTGGCCGATGCTGGCCTGCCAGCGCCCGCAGACTTTGTGGAGCTTGCGCAACAGGCGGCAAGCGCGCTGTCCATCGGTCGCGAGCGCGCATTTACGCCTTTTGATTTGTCACCCGATAACGTCATCGTTTCCCAAAACCTAGCCTTTTTGGATTATGAGTGGGCGGGTTATCGCAACGTCGGCTTCGACGTCGCCTGTGTCATCGCCGGCTTCCCGCAGTTCCTTTTCGCGCGTCCGATCTCGGATGAAGAGGCCGAGATTTTCATCTCCGCCTGGCAACGCCGCGTGGTGCAGGTGTGGCCGCGTCTCGCTGACGATAGCGAGCTTCACGAGCTCATCGTCGCCTCGCTCATCGGCTGGGCTTTGTCCAGCGTGACCACGATGTACGCCGGCGGTATCGAGGGCGTTGTGGCCCTTTCGGAAGGCTCCGCAGGCATCGAGCACGACGCACGCCATTCCTTGCTGCGTCCTGCAGACCAGGGTCCATTTAGCGAGGAGGAAATTCTCATCCGCCGCGACTTGTACGAGACCTTCGAGGCGTTGGCGCGGTACTCCGCCAAGTGCGATTCCGCCGCATGCGAACCGGTTGCGCAGTTTGGCCAGACCGTAGCCAGCCGTCTGCGTGAAGGCTAGGCCATGAGCCAGGATTTTCTGTTTGGCCCAGCACCCGGCGGGGCAGAGGCATCCGCGCCGCTGCCTGGCCAAGAAATCTTTGCCACCCATTCCGGCTCGCCATTGGCGGCCCGGATGCGCCCACAGAGCCTCGATGAGGTTGTAGGTCAAGGCCACCTACTTGAAGAAGGGAAGCCCCTGCGCCGGCTGATCGAAGGCTCCGGCGAGGCTTCTGTCATCTTGTATGGCCCTCCCGGTACTGGCAAGACCACCATCGCCTCGCTGATCGCAAAGTCGATTGGCCAAAACTTCGTGGGCCTATCCGCCTTGGATTCGGGAGTCAAGCAGGTGCGCGAGGTCATCACCCGGGCGCGCCAAGAACTCATCCATGGCCGCCGCACCGTGCTTTTTATCGACGAGGTGCATCGCTTTTCCAAGACCCAGCAGGACGCGTTGCTCGCGGCAGTGGAAAATCGCACCGTGTTGCTCGTCGCCGCGACCACGGAAAACCCCTCCTTTTCCGTGGTGGCGCCGTTGCTCTCGCGCTCGTTGTTGCTGCAGTTGCAGCCGCTAGACGACGCCTCCCTGAAAGCACTCGCCGAACGCGCCCTCACCAGCGAACGTGGCCTGGGTGGGCGCATTAGCGCAAACAACGAAGCGCTCGACCAGCTCGTGCTGCTCGCCGGCGGCGACGCCCGTCGAACGCTGACCTACCTGGAAGCCGCAGCCGAGGCCGTGGCCGACGGTGGGGAATTGACCGCCCAAGTCATCCGTGACAACGTCAACCGCGCCGTCGTGCGCTATGACCGCGACGGTGACCAGCACTACGACGTCGTCTCTGCGTTCATTAAGTCGATCCGCGGCTCGGATGTTGATGCCGCGCTGCACTACTTGGCGCGCATGATTGAGGCTGGCGAGGACCCGCGCTTTATCGCACGCCGTCTTATCGTGCATGCCTCCGAAGACATCGGCATGGCCGACCCTTCCGCGCTGCAAATCGCCGTGGCAGCAGCCGAAGCCGCGCAATTGATCGGCATGCCGGAAGCGCGAATTCCGCTGGCCCAAGCCACCATCCACCTGGCCACCGCACCGAAGTCGAACGCAGTGATCCAAGCAATCGGCGCCGCGCAAGCCGACGTGCAAGCTGGGCGGATCGGTCACGTCCCGGCCCACCTGCGCGACGGCCACTACGAAGGAGCGAAAAAGCTCGGCAATGCCGTGGGGTATGTTTACCCGCATGATGACCCGCGCGGCGTCGTTAAGCAGCAGTACCTCCCGGATGAATTGGAAGGCGCGCTGTACTACGAACCCACCGAACATGGTGCCGAAAAGCGCATCCATGACTACCTGGGGCGGCTGCGCAACATCATCCGCGGCAAGCGGCGCTAAAGTTTTCTCCCCCGATACCCGTGCTAGGAAGCGATACGGGTAAAGTTGAGCGCTGTTACGTACCGCTTAAACAGTGAAGGACTTTTAGCTCGTGAAGACTCATGAGATCCGGGAACGCTTTACCCAGCACTTCGTGAATACCGGACACGAGGCGGTTCCCAGCGCGTCGCTCATTTTGGACGACCCGAACCTGCTCTTCGTCAACGCCGGCATGGTTCCGTTCAAGCCGTACTTCCTCGGCCAGCAGAACCCGCCGTTTCCCAACGGCCTGGCGACCTCCATCCAGAAGTGCGTGCGCACCCTGGACATCGAAGAGGTAGGCATTCCCACCCGCCACAACACCTTCTTCCAGATGGCCGGCAACTTCTCCTTCGGCCAGTACTTCAAGGAAGGCGCAATCAAAAACGCCTGGGGCCTTCTTACCGGCTCCGTGGAGGACGGCGGTTTCGGCCTCGATCCGGAGCGTCTGTGGGTTACCGTTTACTTGGACGACGATGAGGCTGCCGATATCTGGCACAACGAAGTAGGCGTGCCGAAGGAGCGCATCCAGCGCCTGGGCATGGAGGATAACTACTGGTCCATGGGCATTCCTGGCCCGTGCGGCCCGTGCTCCGAGATTTACTACGACCGCGGCCCGGAATACGGTGCCGAGGGTGGCCCAGTGGCCGACGACAACCGTTACATGGAGATCTGGAACCTGGTCTTCATGCAGAACGAGCGCGGTGAGGGCATCGGCAAGGGCAACTTCGAAATCCTGGGCCCGCTGCCGAAGAAGAACATCGATACCGGCATGGGCATCGAGCGCGTAGCCTGCATCCTGCAGGGCGTAGATAACGTCTACGAGACCGACCTTTTGCGCCCGGTTATCGACGCCGCGGAGGAGCTTTCTGGTTCCAAGTACGGCGAGGGCGCAAGCGATCAGGACAACATCCGCTTCCGCGTCATCGCGGACCACTCCCGTACCGGCATGATGCTCATCTTGGACGGCGTTACCCCGGGCAACGAAGGCCGCGGCTATATCCTGCGCCGCCTGCTGCGTCGCATCATCCGTTCCGCACGCCTGCTGGGGGCTACCGCGCCGAGCATGGAGCGCTTCATGAACACCATCATGGACACCATGACTCCGTCCTACCCGGAAATTGCGGAGCACCGCGAGCGCATCCTGCGCGTTGCCATCGCGGAGGAAAAGGCCTTCCTCAAGACCTTGGAGTCGGGCACTAAGCTTTTCGACGAAGCCGTCGCAGAGCTCAAGTCCACCTCGCGTGCTGCAACCACCAAGGTGCTCTCCGGCGAGAAGGCATTCGAGCTGCACGATACCTATGGCTTCCCAATTGACCTCACCCTAGAGATGGCCCAGGAGGCCGGCCTTGAGGTCGACATGGATGGCTTCAACGACGCGATGGGAGAGCAGCGCCGCCGCGCGAAGGCCGATAACCAGGCAAAGAAGCACGGCCACGCCGACCTTTCTCTCTACCGTGAGTGGGTCGATAACAACCCGACCGTCTTCACCGGTTACGAGACGCTTACTTCCGACGCCAAGATCATCGGTCTGGTTCGCGATGGAGAGAAGGTCAACGAGGTCCACGAGGGCGAGCAGGTGGAGGTCATCCTCGACCAGTCGCCGCTGTACGCTGAGGCCGGTGGACAGACCGCGGACCGCGGCCGCCTGTACGCGGGCGAGAGCCTGCTTGAGGTGGGCGACGTCCAAAAGATCGGCAAGAAGCTGTGGGTCCATAAGGCCACCGTCACTGCCGGCGGCATCGACCTGGGTGCTTCCGTGACCGCTGAGGTCGATAAGAAGTGGCGTCACGGCGCAGTCCAGGCGCACTCGGCCACCCACCTCATCCACGCGGCGCTGCGCAAGGTGCTGGGCCCAACCGCAGTTCAGGCAGGTTCCTTGAACCGCCCGGGCTACCTGCGTTTCGACTTCAACTACACCGAGCAGCTGACCCCGGCCCAGCTGGAGGAGATCGCTCTCATCACCAATCAGGCTGTCGACGCCCACTTTGCCGTCAACACCATCGAGACCTCGCTGGAGAAGGCGAAGCAGATGGGCGCCATGGCGCTGTTCGGTGAGAACTACGGCTCTGAGGTCCGCGTCGTCGAGATGGGCGGCCCGTTCTCGATCGAGCTGTGCGGCGGCACCCACGTCACCAACACGGCGGAGATCGGCCCGGTTTCCGTGCTGGGCGAGTCCTCCGTGGGCTCCGGTGCGCGCCGCATCGAGGCCTACTCTGGCCTGGATGCGTTCCGCTACTACTCAAAGGAAACCGCACTTGTGGAGGGCGTTTCCCGCGAGCTGAAGATTCAGTCCGAGGACCTTCCAGAGCGCATCGCGCAGCTGACCGAGCGCCTCAAGGCTGCTGAGAAGCAGATCGAGGACCTGCACAAGGCCCAGCTGATGTCCCAGACCGCTGAGATGGTCAACTCCGCCGTCGAGGTCAACGGCTTTAGCCTCGTGGCAACCCGTCTGCCGAACAACGTCAGCGGCGGCGACCTGCGCACCGTAGCCACCGACCTGAAGAACCGCCTCGGCGACAAGCCGGGCGTGGTTGTCCTCGCCTCCGAGAATGAGGGCGGCAAGCTGCCGTTTATCGCCGGCGTCACCAAAGCCGCCATCGAGCGCGGCATCAAGGCTGGCGACTTGGTCAAGCTGTTCGCCGGCTACATCGACGGCAAGGGCGGCGGCAAGCCAGACATGGCGCAAGGCTCCGGCGCTAACGCCGCAGGCCTTCCGGCCGCGTTCAACGCCCTGCGTGACGAGCTCGAAAAGGCTTAATTTTTTTTTAGCCGCTTAACTCCCCGCATCTTTAGACCAAAAGGTGCGGGGATTTTTGCGCGATAGGGGTAAACATTAGGCCTTTAAACAGCCAATAACCTAAAACTTATGCCCCTGCGAACCATAGCCGCAAATAATATGACTAGAATCTAGATGTCATCGTTACCGTTTTGCGACTTTTGTGTCGCATCCAACCGCGAAGGGGCATTCATAGAGCATGGCCGTACAACCCGATACTCCCGGGGTGGACGATCCGGGAAATGGGCGTCGACTAGCGCTAGATGTAGGCACCGTACGTATCGGTGTCGCGGTCTCTGACAACAACGCCAAGCTGGCGCTTCCTGTCGAGACCGTCGCTCGCGAAACCGGTTTCAAAGACCGCGATAAAGGCGATATCGACCGCATTTTGGAGCTCATTCACGAGTACCAAGCGGTAGAGGTAGTAGTAGGCCTGCCCCGCGATCTGCAGGGCAACGGCTCGAAAAGTGTCAAACACGCCAAGGAAATCGCGTTTCGCATCCGCCGCAGGCTGGGAAAAGATGTAACGATAGGGCAACCACCTGTCCGCATGGCTGACGAGCGGCTGACCACAGTAGCCGCCACGACAGCGCTGCGGGCGTCGGGGGTATCCGAGAAAAAGGGCCGCAAAGTCATCGACCAAGCAGCCGCAGTAGAAATCTTGCAATCCTGGTTGGACGCACGTAACAACGCGCTTCAAGCAGATGCAACCACCCACGAGCCTTCAACAGCAGGAGACTAGTTACGTGAGCCGAAACCAAGAACGAATCGGGCGCTCCATGGAGCCGAAGCACGTCAAGCGCCGCCAGCACGGCCTTGCCGTGGTGGTGGCCTCCGTGGTGCTTATCATCGGCGCCCTGGGATACATCGGCTTCCGCTTGCTTGGAGGAGGCAGCAGCATGGACTATGAGGGAACCGGCAACGGCACCGTGCAGCTGGTCGAGGTCCCAGAAGGCTCGTCGATGAGCCAGCTCGGCCCGTCGCTCGTGGAAAAGAACGTGGTCAAGACCGCGGATGCTTTCTCCTCGGCGGCCAACTCCAACCCTCGCGCTGGCAGCATTCAGCCGGGCTTCTACCGCCTGCAGGAGGAGATGAATGCAAAGGCGGCGGTTTCTGCGCTGCTCGATGACAAAAACAAGGTCGATCCTTTGGATGTGCAGGGCGGAGCCACGCTTTCCGACGTCAAGGTTGTCGGCGGCGATGTTCGCTACGGCGTCTACTCGCTGATCTCGCAAGTCTCTGAGCAAGAGGGCGGCTCTGTGACCAAGGAAGAACTGGAGAAGGTCGCGGCGACCGTCGATCCGGCCGAGCTTGGCGCGCCAGAGTGGGCGCTGGAGAAGATTCGCTCCCGTGGCGAGGATCCGAAGCGCCTTGAGGGCCTTATTGCTCCGGGCCAGTATGTGGTCGATCCGAACATGGACGCGCAGGCCATCTTGAAGGACTTGATTACTCGTTCTACCGAGCGCTACAACGAGACTGGCATCGTCGACCGCGCGCAGGCTATGGGCAAGACCCCATACGAGCTGCTGGTTGCAGCATCCTTGGTCGAGCGCGAGTCCCCAGCCGGCGAGTTCGGTAAGGTGGCCCGCGTCATCCTGAACCGCCTGGACGAGCCGATGCGTTTGGAGCTGGACTCCACCGTTAACTACGGCCTGCCGGACGTGGAGCTGGCGACTTCCGACGAAGCTCGCGCCGAGGTAACCCCGTGGAATACTTACGCCAAGGAGGGCCTGCCGGATACCCCGATTGCTTCTCCTTCCGTTGAGGCAATCGACGCCATGGAGCACCCAGAGGAGGGCAACTGGCTGTTCTTCGCCACAATCGACGCTGATGGCACCACCGTGTTCACCGATAACTACGACGAGCACTTGGCCAACGTCGATAAGGCCATCAACTCCGGCATTCTCGAGTCCCAGCGCGGCGGCGTGCAGGGTGGCGAGGATTCTGAAGCAAAGCCAGCCGAGTAATGCCACGCGCGGCGGTTCTAGGTCAACCCATCGACCATTCCTTGTCCCCGGTGCTGCATAACGCCGGTTATGCAGCCCTGGGGCTAGAGGATTGGGACTATACCCGCTTTGAGGTCACGGCGGCGTCGCTGCCGCGCTTTCTCGAGGAGGCGCCTGCTGATTTCCGCGGTTTCTCGGTGACCATGCCGGGCAAGTTCGCCGCCCTTTCTTGCGCCACGGAGCGCACTGCACGTGCCGAACTCATTGGCTCTGCTAATACCCTTGTACGCACCGAGCAGGGCTGGCGCGCCGACAACACCGACACCGAGGGCGTCGCCGGTGCGTTGGCGGCCCTAATGGGGGAAAAGACCGCCCGTCACGCGCTTCTCATCGGCTCTGGCGGCACCGCCCGCCCCGCGCTTTGGGGCCTGGCGCAGCGCGGTATTACCGACGTCACCGTGCTGAACCGCTCTGACCGGCTCGCCGAGCTCGCCCCGCTTGCCGACGCCCTCGGCCTCAAGCTTTATCGCGCCACCTTCGACGATGACCTCGCCGCCCTCGCGCGCGCGGCAGAGCTCGTCGTCTCCACGGTTCCCTCCGCGGCCCTCGACGGCCACCTCTTTGACCTAGCCCACGCGCCAGTCCTCGACGTCATCTACGATCCCTGGCCCACCCCGCTCGTCTCGCATGCGGCCGCCAACGGCTACGCCACAGTGGGCGGCCACGTCATGCTCGCCAACCAGGCCTACAGCCAGTTTGAGCAATTTACCGGCCATCCCGCGCCACAAGCCGCCATGCGCGCTGCCCTCGACGCAGCCTTGAGCTAGGCTGTGGCCCCATGGGGGGAAATTTTTATATCCACGCCTGCATCGCCGCGTGGATAGTCATGCTGTGTATATACGACATCCGCTATAAACGCCTGCCCAATTGGCTTACCCTGCCCGCCTGCCTTATCGCACTGTGCATCTTTTCGCCCGCAGGACTCATCTGGCCCGGCCTCTATCTCGCCCTTGCGCTCTGGCGCGGCGGCGTCGGTGGCGGCGACATTAAACTCGCCTTCCCGCTGGGCATGTGGACCGTCCACGAAGTAGGGGTGATGGGGCAGTTGCTGGCGATGATGGGGGCGTCGCTTAGCACTGCGTTATGGGGCCTTGCCCGCCGCGACGCCGCACCCCCGCACGGGCCCGGAATGCTGCTGGCTGCGGCAGCGTGTGTGATTGCGCTCTAAGTTCGACCCTAGTGCTAGCCCGCGTGTGCGGGGCGTGCGATAATAACCCGCATGCTTCGTTGGACTACCGCAGGTGAATCCCACGGCCAGGCGCTCATCGCCATGCTTGAGCACATGCCGGCCGGAGTACCAGTATCGCAGGATGACATCGCCGCCCAGCTCTCACGCCGCCGCTTAGGCTACGGCCGGGGCGCCCGCATGAAGTTCGAAGCCGACGAATTAACTCTCCTTTCTGGCATCCGCCACGGTAAGACTCTGGGCAGCCCGATTGCGATCATGATCGGCAACACCGAGTGGCCCAAGTGGACCACCATCATGTCACCACACGCGCTGGACATGTCCGACGAGGAGACCGCCAAGGCCATGGCTTCCGGCCGTGGCGCCCCGCTGACCCGCCCGCGGCCGGGCCACGCGGATTTTGCAGGCATGGTCAAATACGGCCACGACGAGGCGCGCCCGATCCTGGAGCGATCTTCAGCTCGTGAGACCGCCTCGCGCGTGGCCGCCGCCACCATCGCGCGCAACTTTTTGCGCGAGACCCTCGGCGTGGAGGTTATCTCCCACGTCATCTCCATCGGCGCCTCGGAGCCTTATGCGGGCCCCACACCGACGCACGCGGATCTCGACGCCATCGATGCTTCACCCGTGCGCGCCTTCGGCGAGGATGCGCAAGCGTCGATGATTTCGGAAATTGAGACCGCCAAAAAGCAGGGAGATACCTTGGGCGGCATCGTCGAGGTCGTTGTCGAAGGCCTGCCCATTGGCCTGGGCTCGCACATCTCCGGCGAGGACCGCCTCGATGCCCAGCTCGCCGCTGCGTTGATGAGCATCCAGGCCATCAAGGGTGTTGAAGTAGGCGACGGCTTCGAGGAGGCCCGCCGCCGCGGCTCCGAGGCCCACGACGAGATGGTGCGGGAAGGCGCGGGCGTTACTCGCCTGAGCAACCGCGCCGGCGGCCTCGAAGGCGGCATGACCAACGGCGAGACCCTGCGTCTGCGCGCTGCCATGAAGCCGATCTCCACCGTCCCGCGCGCCCTACAGACCGTGGATATGGCAACCGGCAAGGCAGCCACCGGCATCCACCAGCGTTCCGACGTGTGCGCGGTGCCCGCCGCGGGCGTGGTCGCCGAAGCCATGGTCGCCCTCGTTCTCGCGCGCGCGGTGCTAGAAAAATTTGGCGGCGATAGCGTCATGGAGACCAAGCGCAATATCGCCGCCTACAATGAGTATGTTTCCCAGCGTCTTGCTTTTGAACAGGAGTAAGTAATGACCACACCGGTTTCCGTGACTGGTAGCCCGCGTCCCCGCGTTGTTCTCATTGGGCCACCTGGGGCGGGTAAGTCTTCCATCGGGCGCCGTTTAGCTCATTCCCTCAACTGCGAACTCGTCGACTCCGACCAGATGATTGAACAGCGCGAGGGCGCGGCCTGTGGCGAGGTCTTTTCCTCGCTGGGGGAGCCGGCCTTCCGCGAGCTGGAGGCGGAAGTGGTAAAGCAAGCGCTGCGTTCGCGCGGCGTCGTCAGCCTGGGCGGCGGGGCCGTGCTCGATGAAGGAACCCGCGACCTCCTGGACCGCCACACTGTCATTTTCCTTGACATTTCCCCGGAGGAGGGCGTTGCGCGCACGCTTGGCGACGCCAACCGCCCCGTCCTCGCCGCCGCCGACCCCCTGGCTCACTACGCTGAGCTGCTGGAATTGCGCAGGCCGTACTACGAGCAGGTCGCCAACTTGAAGGTCCGCACCGATAAGCGCAGCCCACAGCAGGTAGTCGGCGCCATCTTGGGCTTTATCGACACGCTTTAAGAAAAGAGTATTCATGACCACGATTCCAGTTTCAGGCCCTAGCCCTTATGAGGTCACCGTCGGCGCGGGTTTGACCGAAGCCATCGCAGACCGGCTCAGCGCAACCGGTGCGGGCCAGGTGGGGATCGTGTTCCAGCCTGCCGTCGCGGCCGTCGCTCGCCAGCTTGCTGCGGAGGCTGCCGCGCGTAACGTCGTGGTTACCCTGTTGCCCATTCCCGATGCCGAGGCCGCCAAGCGCCTCGACGTCGTGGGTGGTCTGTGGGACAGCCTCGGCGAGGCAAACTTCAGCCGCCGCGACGCCATCGTGGGACTCGGAGGGGGAGCGGCCACCGACCTCGCGGGGTTCCTTGCCGCGACGTGGATGCGCGGCATTAAGGTCATCCAGGTGCCCACCACGTTGCTGGCGATGGTCGACGCCGCCGTCGGCGGCAAAACAGGCATTAACACCGCTGCCGGCAAGAACTTGGTCGGGGCATTCCACGAGCCCGATTCCGTCTTCGTAGACTCGGACCGCCTGCACACCCTGCCAGAGGATGAAATCGTCGCCGGGTCGGCGGAGATCGTCAAGACCGGTTTCATCCACGATCCAGTCATCATCTCGCGTTACCTCGCAGATCCCGCCGCCTGCCTCGACCCGCTGCGCGGGCTGCCCGAGCTTATCGAGCGCTCCATCGCGGTCAAGGCCCGCGTGGTGGGCGAGGATCTCAAAGAGGCCGGCCTGCGCGAGACCCTCAACTATGGACACACGTTCGGCCACGCCATCGAGCTGCGCGAGGACTACACCTGGCGTCACGGCCGCGCCGTGGCCGTGGGCATGATGTTCGTCGCCAACCTAGCCCACGCCCGCGGGCTTATCGACGCCGCCCTTTTGGACACCCACTCCCAGATCCTGCGCTCGCTCGGCCTGCCCACCACCTACGAAGCAGGCCACTTCGACGAGCTTTACCAGGTCATGACGAGGGATAAGAAAAACCGCGGGGGTGCTATTCGTTTCGTAGCCCTTACCGGCATCGGCGAGACCACCCGCATCGAAGATGCTACCGAGGCCGAATTGCGCGCGGCCTATGCAGCCATTTCCCACTAGTTCGGAGCAGACATGAAGATTTTGGTTCTCAACGGCCCCAACCTAAACCGCCTGGGCAAGCGGCAGCCGGAAGTGTATGGAACGACGAGTCTCGCGGACGTCGAAAAGCGCATGCGTGCGGCCGCAGGTGAGGCAGAGCTGGAGTTCTTCCAGTCCAATCACGAGGGCGAGCTTATCGATAAGGTCCACGAGGCTGCCGACGCCGGCTGGCCCGTCATCATCAACCCTGGCGGCTTTACGCATACTTCAGTCGCGCTGCGCGACGCCCTTGCTGAGGTTGCCGACGGCGCCGGCTTCGTCGAGGTGCATATCTCCAACGTGCACGCGCGCGAGCCGTTCCGCCAACATTCCTATTTAAGCCCGATCGCGCGCGGGGTTATCGCCGGATTGGGTATCTACGGATACGAGGCCGCACTCGGTTATTTTCTCAACGATTAGCCCCAAACCCGCGGGTGGTGGGCGTTATCATGGGTTGACCGTCAAGAAGAAAAGGATTAACACATGACACTCGCTGATACCCGCTTTAGTGACCGCCGCCGCAAGCTCGCCGCAGAGGTAGCCGGCATGCGCATCGACGCCGTCCTGGTAACCCACCTGGTGCATGTGCGCTACCTTTCCGGCTTCTCCGGCTCCAACGGTGGCCTGCTGCTGCGCAAGGACCTCTCGGCGCTGATGGCAACCGATGGCCGCTATACCACCCAGATTGCAGAAGAAGTCCCAGACCTCGAAGCAGTCTTGGGCCGCCCGGTGGGTCCGGCGTTGCTCAGGCGCCTCGAGGGACCACTGCGCGTGGCCTTTGAGGCCGATTATGTCTCCGTATCTGAGCTCAAGGCCTTAGAAGAGGCAGCGCCCGAGGGAGTGGAGCTGGTTCCGATGAGCGGAGTCATCGAAGATATCCGCCTGGTAAAGGACCCACAGGAGCTGGAGCGCCTCGAACACATCGCGGCGCTGGCCAACGAAGCGCTGGAGGGCTTGGTTGCTGCCGGCGAGGTAGCAGTGGGGCGCACTGAGCGCCAGATCGCGGCGGACCTGGAATACCGCATGCGCAAGCTGGGCTCTGAGCGCGTGAGCTTTGATACCATCGTCGCCTCCGGCCCGAATTCCGCAAAGCCGCACCACGGCGCCGACGATCGCGTACTGGTCTCCGGCGACCTCGTAACCATCGACTTCGGCGCGCACCTGCGTGGCTTTAACTCCGATTGCACCCGTACCTTCGCGGTTGGGGAGCCGAACGAGCTCTCCCGCGAGATATACGATATCGTCCTGCGCGCCCAAGAGGCTGGCGTCAAGGCGGCGGTGCCAGGGGCCAAGCTTGTCGACGTCGACGCCGCCTGCCGCGACATCATCACCGAGGCCGGCTACGGCGAGTACTTCGTGCACTCCACCGGCCACGGCATCGGCCTTGACGTGCACGAGGGCCCGGCTGCTGCGCAAACGGGTAAGGGCGAACTTGCCGAGGGCATGACCCTTACCATCGAGCCGGGTATCTACGTACCGGGCAAGTGCGGAGTGCGCATTGAGGATACGCTTATCATCACCTCCGGCGTGCCGAAGATCATCACTTCATTCCCGAAGGACTTGCAGGTTCTATAATTTGGCCCTGTTATGCTGGCAAACCTGCATAAGGTATGCTGGAACACTGTTTTCACCACTATTTTTACTGGGAGTTTGATCCATGGCTGATACCACCGATTTCAAGAACGGACTCGTTCTCAAGATTGACAACAAGCTGCAGCAGATCGTCGAGTTCCAGCACGTTAAGCCGGGCAAGGGCCCTGCATTCGTGCGTACCAAGCTCAAGGACGTCGTCTCCGGCAAGGTCACCGATAAGACCTTCAACGCTGGCGTCAAGGTGGAGACCGCAACGGTAGATCGTCGCGACATGACCTACCTGTACAACGATGGCCAGAACTTCGTTGTCATGGACGATAAGACCTTCGAGCAGTTCGAGCTGCCTTTCGACAAGTTCGGCGAGGCCGGCAAGTTCCTGCAGGAGAACATGCGGGTGCAGGTCTCCTTCCACGACGGCGAGGCTCTCTTCGGCGAGCTGCCGATCTCCGTTGACCTGAAGGTTGAGCACACCGAGCCAGGCCTGCAGGGCGATCGCTCCAACGGCGGCACCAAGCCAGCTACCCTCGAGACCGGCGCCGAGATCCAGGTACCGCTGTTTATCGAGATCGGCAACGTCCTCAAGATCGATACCCGCACCGGCGAGTACCTCTCCCGCGTCAACAACTAGGGCGCAACGTGTCTGAGCAAAAAGACATCAACTACAAGCGCCATACGGCGCGCTACCGCGCGCGCCGCCGCGCCGCGGACATTCTGTACGAGGCAGAAAACCGCGACGTCGATCCCGTAAGCATCATCGAGGACCGCGTCCAGCTGGCCCGCGAGGATGCCAACGGCGTCGCCCCGGTTGCCGAGTACACCCAGGTCATCGTCAAGGGCGCGGCCGAAGAGCTCGACGCCATCGACGAGACCATCGAGCGTTACCTTTCTTCTGAGTGGGAGCTGCACCGTATCCCCGCCGTCGACCGCGCAATTATGCGCGTGGCCGTGTGGGAGATTCTTTTCAACGAGGATGTCCCGAACGCAACCGCACTCGTGGAGGGCGTGGAGCTAGCTTCCGAGTACTCCAATCATCAGGCACCGCCGTATATTCACGCCGTGCTTGACGACGTCATCCAAGCCCAGTCCGCAGATAACCCCATGTCAGAGGAAATTTAGGCACGCCAACAAGCGCTGTTCCCCTCAATGGAGCAGCGCTTTTGCGCGTTTTAGCATCGCCCGCGGTGCCAAGTGACCACACCATCGATGCGGTCTAGCCTCCCGCGGCCTGGTGGGGCGTTCGGGTCGTCTTGGTTGACCCCGTTGTGGTAGCCACAGCAGGTGGTCAGATTCGCCATGTTGGTCTCGCCGCCTAAGCGCCAGGGGTGCATGTGGTGGACCTGGGCTTCATCGGCGCCGATGTTGCATTCCGGCCACGGACACGTCGGATTTTCCGCGGCCGCCATAAGTCGCTGCTTCGAGCTGGCGTGCCTCTGTGCGCGGTATAGGTTCACCGGGCCTTCCACCGGATGGATGAGCGTAAACAGCTCGCCGAGGCCGGCGTCGGCAAGCACGCGCTCCAGGTAATCTTTTCCAGTCATGGTGGCGCCGTTGGTCAGCCGCAGGGTGATGTCGTCGCCCGTGCCGTGCAGGACGTCGATAAACTCCGGCAGGCGCACGATGACGTTGGTGCGCGGCGTCGGGCGCTGTGCAGCCTTCACGCCGCCGTAGAGAAGGCCGGTCAGTTGTTCCACAGGCTTGGTCTTATCCAAGCGCGCCCATAAGTCCGCAATCATGTCGTTGGGGCCGGTGATGGCAAGTGTCCACGCTTTGCGACGTCGATACAACCGCGCCCCAGCACGCGGCCCCCGTGCTGGCCTGCGGGTCAGCCGGCGCGCCTGCTTTTCGATGTCGCTGGCGGGCGCCTGGAGCGCGCAGAGTTTCTCGCGCAGCCGCCACGCTTCGGCCTGATTGGCCGCCTTGGCGGCGTAGCGTTCGATGATTTTTAGCACCGGCAGACTGTGCGTGGACTCGCGGGCCGTGCGCTGTTTGGCGCTAAATTTGGTCGGACCGAAGTAGGTGTGCGCCAAGCGGGCGAGCATGCGGGCCTCGGTATCCGGGGCGCCGAGGGCTTCTAATTGCGCGGCAGACATGCCTTGGGCCCCGGCGATGATATCCATGCCGGGGCGCAGTGCGTCAAGGTATGCCTGAAGAGTCATGCCTTAAACGCTAGGAGCGCTAGTCACCCAAGTGCTAGCCCTAACTTCTTTTTCGGGCTAAATCTGTGGATAACTCATCGTAAGCTCGCTATAGCAGCGAGGAGAGGAATTCCTTGGTTCGCGGGTGCTGCGGATCGTCGATGACCTGCTGCGGAGTGCCAGATTCGATGACTTGGCCGCCGTCCATGAAGAAAATCTTGTCGGCGACTTCTCGGGCAAATCCCATCTCGTGGGTGACCACCAGCATGGTCATTCCACCCGCGGCGAGTTCCTTCATCACGCGCAACACCTCGCCGACGAGTTCGGGATCGAGTGCGGAGGTCGGCTCGTCGAAAAGCATCAGCTTCGGCTCCATCGCCACCGCCCGCGCGATGGCTACGCGCTGTTGCTGGCCGCCCGAAAGCTGCACCGGATAGGCATCCGCCTTGTGCGCAAGGCCTACCTGTTCGAGCAGCTCCATCGCGCGTTTCTTTGCCTTTTCCACCGGCTGCTTTTTCACGTTCACCGGCGCCTCAATGATGTTTTCGAGCACCGTCCGGTGGGCGAAAAGGTTAAATTGCTGGAACACCATGCCGATATCGGTGCGCTGGGCGGCGGCCTGCTTTTCCGTAATCTCGTAGAGGACTCCGTCGCGCTCGCGGTAACCAATCAGGTCCCCGTCGACGTATAGTCGGCCCGCCGTGACCTTTTCTAGGTGATTGCAGCAGCGCAAAAACGTCGACTTGCCCGAGCCTGAAGGCCCCAACAGGCAGGCGACCTCGCCCGGCATGACGTCGAGAGTAATACCTTTCAACACTTCCAAACTGCCGAAGGACTTGTGCACGTTTTGTGCGGAAATCATTGGCGTAGCCATTAGTTATTTACCTCCGGGATGACGGAAACGTTACGGGGGATTGTGCCCTCGGAGTCGGCAAGCGCTGCTAGCTGACGCCCGGTGAGCTCACGCGTGGCACCGCGTTCGAAGCGGCGCTCCAAGAAGTACTGGGCCACCATCAGCAAGGAGGTGATCACCAGATACCACGTGGCTGCGACCATAAGCAGTGGGATGGGTTCGAAGAGAGCGGCGGAGATATCGGTGGCGCGGCCGAAAATCTCGTAGGTATAGGGCACCGCAACCACGAGCGAGGAGGTCTTGAGCAAGGAGATGAACTCGTTGCCCGTCGGCGGGATGATAATGCGCATCGCCTGCGGAAGCACAGTGCGGCGCATGGTCATCCACCAGCCCATGCCCAGAGCCTTGGAGGCTTCTTTCTGGCCTTCCGGCACTGCAGAAATGCCGGAGCGGACGATTTCTGCCATGTAGGCCGCCTCGTTCAAGCCGAGACCCAGCACGGACAGCAGGAAGGCGTTGGTCAACACTCCCGAGAGCGAAATCTCGGTGAATCCGAGGTTGATGGATTGATATAGCGCGGATAAAAGGCCCCAGAACACCAGCTGCACGTAGACCGGGGTGCCGCGGAAGATCCACAAAAATAGCCAGGCGACGCCGCGCAAAACCGGGTTGGGGGACATGCGCATCACCGCGAGCACCGCGCCACCGACGACGCCGATGAGCATCGCGAGGATGGTAATGGCCAGGGTATGCAGGGATGCGGCCCCGATGCGCTTGTCAAAGAGGTACTGGAAGTAGGTATCCCAGCCAAATGCCTCGTTGCGCGCGGAGGCGATGACAAACCAGAGCCCTAGAAGGACGAGGATAGTGGCAAAGACCCAGCGCCATGGGTGACGCAGGGGACGAGCCTGAATTTCTTGCGGCTGCGCGGCCGGAGTTGTCTTAGTCATTGACTGGCCTTTCGTTAATCATTGCCTGGTCCACGAGGCCCTCAGAGATGCCCCAGCGGCTCAAAATCTTTTCGTACTCGCCTGTTTCGATGAGGTAGTCCAGTGCCGCAGCGGCAGCAGGACCGAGCTCGGAGTCTTTCGGCACCGCCAACCCATAAGGTGCGGCGTCAAACATGTCACCGACCATGCGCATCTTGCCCCCTGAGCGGTTGACTGCCCAGGAGGAGACAGGCGAGTCGGCGGACATTGCGTCCGCGCGGCCCATCAACACGGCAAGCGCCGCGTTGTCGCTGGTGTCATAGGCCAGGATGCGCAGGTCACCGCCGCAGGCATCGCGTTTCGGATTAAGGTCGTCGGTTTCTGAGACCGTGGTGCGCTGGACCGCGACGGTAAGCCCACACGGGTTTTGCGGGTCTACGTCTTTAATGCCCTCGGTGCGCTCGGCCCATTGGATGCCGGCGTAGAGGTGGTCGACGAAGTCGAAGTTTTTGCGGCGTTCCTCGTTATCGGTAAATCCGGAGGCACCGATATCGATTTGTCCGGATTGCACCGCGGGCAGGATGAGCGAGAAATCCTGTTCGACGGGCTGGAACTCGAGCCCCAGGACGTCGGCAATAGCGTTGGTGATGTCCATCTCAACGCCGACGAGCGCGCCATCGGAGTCCTTGAACTCGAAGGGCGCAAACGGCGGGTTGGTGCCCGCCGTGAGCACGCCATCGTTGTCGTGGTACATCGCCGCGATTTCCGGAACCATCTCGATGTCAGGTGCTTGCCAACCCTCAGGCATGGAGGATTCCTTGTTGGTGACGCATCCCGTCGCTAGGACGGTGCAACTTAGTACCACGGCTGTGGTGGCGACTTTTCTTTTCATTGGGGTGTTCTAACTTTGCTTTTCTGGCTCGTTGTAGGCCTTGGCCTTGCGCGCGTCGATGAGGATGAATACGGATACGATGATGCCGCCGAGCACCATTATCGCGATGATTGCCCCGCTCGACGCGTCCTGGTCCGCGCCCCACGGCCACAAAGCGCGCAGGGAGCCGAACATGAAGCCGGCCATGGCTGCCAGCGTCAGCGAGCGGTGATTATCCAATAGGTAGTTCAGCAGTTTTACAAACGCCGCGAGGCCGCACAGGGCACCCAAGGCGAATACGGCAATGGTGCCCAGCTCGCGGTCGGAAACGGCGCCGATGACCGGCTGGTAAAGGCCCATCGTCAGTAGAATCAGCGAGCCCGAGACACCGGGGAGCACGAGCGCGCAGACCGCTACCATGGCGGCCAAGAAGACCACGATGAGCGAGGGATTGTCCACCGGTTCCGAGGTAAATCCCGTGACGAAGAAAATAAGCGCGGCCGCCACCACGAAGGTGACGATGGAGGAGACCTTGAAGCGCTCAGCCCGAGTCATCATGGAGATCGGCACGAAGATGGATACCGCCACCATTCCTAAAAACAGGGCGCTTGATATCGATACTTGGCTCTCGACGAAGTTGTGCAACAGCGTCGACAGTCCAAATACGGCCGCGAACATGCCTACCGCGACGGAGGCGAGAAAGCCCCATTCCACCTTTTTGAACCGGCCAGAGATGAGAAAGTTTGCATTGTGCAGCGCGCGTTCGTAAATGCCCACGATAAGCGCGACAGTGCCACCGGAGATTCCGGGGACGAGCTCTGCCGAGCCTATGAGTGCGCCGCGAATGGCGTTGAGAATATATTGCATACTTTCGAAACTAACCTTGAATGATCGGGCTCTGGGGCGTGACGTGCCGCAATATGGCCGAGATTTTAAGCGGATCGGAGAAACGCCGCGCCGCCCGAGGAATAAACCTATCACAATAAATACCACTCGCGGCATATTATTCACGCAACGTGGCAATATTTTGCGGCCCCGAACGTAAAAAATCCCCTCGCCGGGCAAAGCTGCCAAGCGAGGGGATGAAGGTAGTGCCCCTGGTGAGACTCGAACTCACACTGAATGGGTTTTGAATCCATTGCCTCTGCCAATTGGGCTACAGGGGCGCGTCTTGTTGACTGGAAAGCAGTTTAGCGCAGCCGGGCGAGCAATTACTAATTAGGTGGGGGTAAAGGCTCTATGATGGGGCGAGTGACTTCTTCGACAACACACAATAAGACCACCAAACCGCGCCTTTTGCTTATCGACGGCCACTCTATGGCCTTCCGCGCTTTTTATGCGCTGCCGGCAGAAAACTTCGCCACTTCCGGCGGCCAGCACACGAATGCGGTGTATGGATTTTTGTCCATGCTCTCCAACATCGTCGCCGAGGAGAAACCGGAGTTCGTGGGCGTGGCTTTCGACGTCGGGCGCAAGACCTTCCGTACCGAGATGTTCCCGGAGTACAAGGCCCAGCGCGAGGCCGCGCCCGAGGAGTTCCGCGGCCAGGTAGAGCTCATCCGCGAGGTGCTCGGCACCCTGGGTATCACCACGCTATCCCGCGAGAACTTCGAGGCCGATGACATCGTGGCCACGCTGGCTACCCAGGCCGATAATTATGAAACCCTCATCGTTACCGGCGACCGCGACTACCTGCAGCTGGTCAACGAGGACACCACCGTGTTGTACCCCATGCGCGGCGTTTCCACCCTGCATCGCTTTACCCCGGCCGCGGTGGAGGAGAAGTACGGTCTGACTCCGCAGCAGTATCCGGATTTTGCGGCCCTGCGCGGCGATCCCTCCGATAACCTGCCGAGCGTTCCCAAGGTGGGCGAGAAGACGGCCACCAAGTGGATCCTCCAATACGGCACCCTCGAGGGTCTTATCGAGCACGCCGCGGAAATCAAGGGCGTGGCCGGTCAGAACTTCCGCGATCGCATCGAGCAGGTGCGCATGAACCGCAAACTCACGCAGATGATCACGGACATGGATTTAGAGGTTGGCCCCGACGATCTGGCATTCCAAGGCGCGACCGTTAGCGAGGTGGCCGAGAAGTTCGACGAGCTCGAGTTCGGCACCAATCTCCGCGAGCGCGTGCTGGAGGCCATCCCGAACGACGGCGGTGGGGCGCCGGCCGTGGAGGAGGCACCGACGCAGGAGATTAAGGTCGTCGACAAGCCTTTGGCTCAGTGGTTGGAGGGCAAGGAGCACGTCGCGGTCTTCGTCACGGGGGACCCCCGCCCGGGCCAGGGCGATGCTAGCGCACTCGCGCTTGTCGACGCCGACTTTGAAGGCATGCAGGTCGAACTCGGCGAATTGAGCGCGGAGGATGACGCCGCGCTCGCCGCCTGGCTTTCTTCTTCTGCGCCGAAGTATTTTCACGAGGCCAAGGCCGCTTTCCATATGCTGGCAGGCCGCGGCATCGAGCTGCGTGGCATCGCGCACGATACCGCGATCGCTGCCTACTTGCTGCGCCCGGGCCAGCGCACATATGACCTGCCGGATGTCTATCAACGTCACCTGAAGAAGACTCTCGCCCAGGCCAGCGACCAGCTCTCGCTGCTGGATGATTCTTCCCTGGTGAACCAGGCGGGTGCCATCATGGAGCTGGCCGCGGCGCTTACTAAGCAGCTGCAGGATATCGATTCCTTCGAGCTTTATGCCGACTTGGAGCTGCCGCTCGTGAGCATCCTCGCGCGCATGGAGGCCACCGGTATCGCCGTGGACGTGGAGATTCTAGAAACCCAGCGCGATGCCTTCATCGAGCAGGTTGCCGAGCAGGAGCGTGCTGCCCGCGAGCTGGCTGGCGACGAGACGCTGAACTTGAACTCGCCAAAGCAGCTGCAGACCGTGCTCTTCGAGACCTTCGAGATGCCGAAGACGAAGAAGACCAAGACGGGCTATTCCACCGCGGCCAAGGAGATTGAGCAGCTGGCGGTCAACCACCCGCACCCGTTCCTCGATCATCTGCTTGCTCACCGCGAGTATCAGAAGATGAAGACCACCCTGGAAGGCCTCATAAAGACCGTGCAGCCGGACGGTCGCATCCACACCACCTTCAACCAGACGGTGGCTTCCACGGGCCGACTTTCCTCCACCGAGCCGAACCTGCAGAACATCCCAGTGCGCACGGAGGCAGGGCGCCAGATTCGCTCCGCGTTCATCGTGGGCGCGGAGTTCGAGACCTTGATGACGGCCGATTATTCCCAGATTGAGATGCGCGTGATGGCCCATCTGTCTGAGGATCCAGGGCTTATCGAGGCCTATCGCGAGGGCGAGGATCTGCACAACTACGTCGGCTCGAAGGTCTTCGACGTGCCGGTCGATGAGGTGACCTCGGAGCTACGCCGCCGTGTCAAGGCGATGTCTTATGGTCTAGTCTATGGGCTTTCCGCGTTTGGCTTGTCCCAGCAGCTGGGCATCCCGGCCCGCGAGGCCAAGGAGATCATGGAAAGCTATTTCGAGCGTTTCGGGGGCGTGAAACGCTACCTCGACAACGTCGTTGAGCAAGCCCGCAAGGATGGCTACACCGCGACCGTCTTCGGGCGCCGTCGCTACCTGCCGGAGCTGAACTCCGATAATCGCCTCGCGCGTGAGAATGCCGAACGTGCAGCGCTGAACGCTCCGATTCAGGGCACGGCTGCGGACATCATCAAGGTCGCCATGATTCGCGTGGATAGGGCGCTCGAGGGCATGCGCTCCCGCGTGCTGCTGCAGGTCCACGACGAACTTGTGGTGGAAGTCGCCCCAGGCGAGGCTGATGCGGTCCGCGAGATTCTAGAACGCGAGATGGATTCGGCCATCGAGCTCAACGTCCCGCTCGAGGTCTCCGCCGGTGCCGGTAAGGATTGGGATGCCGCAGCGCACTAAGGCCCGCGCACGCCTGGTAGCCCAGGGCATCGAGGACCACGGTATCCCGGCCTACGCGAAGGCGAAGTTAGAAAGGCAGTGGGCGGCGCTCGACTAGGCAATTAGCCAGCATGTCGAAGGGCGTTTGGCCCGTTGCCAAAACTGATATTCCTAGCACGCCGAGAACGACTGCCTCCACGTGTGGCACGCCGGTCAAAGAGATGAGCGTGAGAAGAATCCAGCTATTGCGCAGCGCGGCCGACCACCAGCCGGGCTTGTCAGTGATGACGCGCAACTGCAGCGACCATTTGCCCAGCGAGGTGCGTTTGCGTGCCTCACAGATAACGCGGTAGAGGTAGAACACGCTGGCAAGGGCCGCGATGTCGTAGATGGCGGCGGCGTGGCCTGTGATGGGGGCGTCGAAAAGCGCGTTGATGGTCCACCGCACCACCATGATGATGGCGGCGGCGAGGAAGGCATCAATCCACCACGCCACGACGCGGCGGAGGGTGATGCCCAAGCGCTCTTTAACCAAAAAATCCATGCGCTATAGATTACTCATAGTCGATTGCTGCTAAACGGCGGTGCAGATAAAAATGATGCTGCCGGGGAAGATTTCGCCGCGCTCGCGCGACCACTGGCCCCAGGTGATGTCGAGGTCTTGCGGCCACTCCGGCTCGAGGACGTCCTCGATGAGAAAACCGCCGCGGGTTTGTATGGCGCGCACCCAGTCGCCGAGTGTGCGGTGGAACTCCGCGTAGCTCAAGTTGCCATCAGCGTCGTGCTCTAAGTAGGCGCGGTCGAAGTAGGAAAGCTCAGCGGTGAGGTTTAGCGGGTCATCGGGGAAAATCCAGCGCATCGGGTGAGTAGCGGAGATGACCAAGCGCCCGCCCGGGCGCAACACGCGGCGGACCTCCGCGAGCGCCGCGTCTAAGTCAGCAATAAAAGGGAAAGCGCCGAAAGCGGAAAAGGCGATGTCGAAGGACTCGTCGGCATAGGGCAGCGCTAGGGCATCTGCCTGTACTAGCGGCAGGCCGCTCGGCGCGTGGGAAAGCATGCCGCGTGAGATATCGAAGCCGGTGGAAAAACCCGCCCTATCCTGCAACCACGCGGTACAAGGGGCTGAACCACAGCCAATCTCGAGCACGCGCGCGGCGGCGAGGAAGGCGGCGTCGCCAAGCAGGTGTGCGTCAGCCTCGTGCAGCATCTCCGGGCACCAATAAAAGGAGGAAAGATATTCCGGATGCGCGGCATGATAGGCCGCGGCATCGTTGTCCCAAAAGGATTGGTTCGCGCGGGAGGGAGTCTGCATGGATGAAGTCCTTGTGAAAATTGAAGTATTTGCCGTTTTAGCTGCGCGGATGTAGTATTGCACGGGCGTGTCTATGCCGTGGGTTGTCTAAGGCTTCCGTAGGAGGGCTTTATACATCGTCACGGCGGGATCGGAATCCATCCTAAACTATCGCTATTTTGCCTGTTTAGAGACGCTTTTCGAGAGACGCGTAACTGTCCATTTACGATCTCCTACATCAATTCGGAGCATTTCTACATATGCCAACTTCTAACACCCCTCAGGTTGCGATCAACGACATCGGAACCGCTGAGGACTTCCTCGCTGCCGTTGACGCCACCATCAAGTACTTCAACGATGGTGACATCGTCGAGGGCACCGTGGTCAAGGTTGACCACGACGAGGTCCTGCTCGACATCGGATACAAGACCGAAGGCGTCATCCCATCCCGCGAGCTGTCCATCAAGCACGACGTCGACCCAGATGAGGTCGTCCAGGTCGGCGATCAGATCGACGCACTCGTTCTCACCAAGGAGGACAAGGAAGGCCGTCTGATCCTGTCCAAGAAGCGCGCACAGTACGAGCGCGCTTGGGGCGCAGTCGAGGAGCTGCACGCCAAGGAAGAGCCAGTTACCGGTACCGTTATCGAGGTTGTCAAGGGTGGCCTCATCCTGGACATCGGCCTGCGTGGCTTCCTGCCTGCTTCCCTCGTCGAGATGCGTCGCGTCCGCGACCTGGAGCCGTACATCGGCCAGGAGCTGGAAGCAAAGATCATCGAGCTGGACAAGCAGCGTAACAACGTTGTTCTGTCCCGCCGTGCATTCCTCGAGCAGACCCAGTCTGAGGTTCGCTCCGAGTTCCTGCACCAGCTGCAGAAGGGCCAGGTCCGCAAGGGCGTTGTTTCCTCCATCGTCAACTTCGGCGCATTCGTCGACCTCGGCGGTGTCGACGGCCTGGTTCACGTTTCCGAGCTGTCTTGGAAGCACATCGATCACCCATCTGAGGTCGTCACCGTCGGTGACGAGGTCACCGTTGAGGTTCTCGACGTTGATCTCGACCGCGAGCGCGTCTCCCTGTCCCTGAAGGCTACCCAGGAAGATCCGTGGCGCGTATTCGCCCGCACCCACGCTGTGGGCCAGATCGTCCCGGGCAAGGTCACCAAGCTCGTTCCGTTCGGCGCATTCGTTCGCGTCGAGGAAGGCATCGAGGGCCTGGTTCACATCTCCGAGCTGGCTCAGCGCCACGTCGAGGTTCCGGACCAGGTTGTCACCGTTGGCCAGGAAGTCATGGTCAAGGTCATCGACATCGATCTCGAGCGTCGTCGTATCTCCCTGTCCGTTAAGCAGGCAGACGAGGACTACACCGAAGAGTTCGATCCGTCCAAGTACGGCATGGCTGACTCCTACGACGAGCAGGGCAACTACGTCTTCCCAGAGGGCTTCGACCCAGAGACCAACGAGTGGCTCGAGGGCTACGACGAGCAGCGTCAGGCTTGGGAGGCACGCTACGCAGAGTCCGAGCGTCGCTTCAACCTGCACACCGCTCAGATCGAGCGCAACCGTGCCGCAGCCGCTGAGGCTGCAGAGGCTAACGAGTCCTCCAACTATTCCTCCGAGTCTAACGATGCAGCTCCGGCATCCGAGGCTTCGGCTGAGGTTGGCGGCTCCCTGGCTTCCGACGAGCAGCTTGCTGCTCTGCGCGACAAGCTCGCTGGCAACTAATCCCAGCTAGCTCATAAAGGCCGCATCCTTCGTTTGTTTCCAAACGCGGGGTGCGGCCTTTTCGCGTACCCTGGCCAATTATGAAACTGATTGGTTTGACCGGTGGCATAGGAAGCGGAAAGTCCACCGTGGCCGAGCTTTTGGCAGAACGCGGCTGGAACGTGGTGGACGCAGATCAGATTGCGCGCGACATCGTCGAGCCGGGCCAGCCCGCCCTAGCGGAGCTGGCAGAATCTTTCGGTTCCGACATCCTCCAGGCGGATGGCAGCTTGAATCGAGGCTTGTTGGCACAGCGCGCGTTTGGCGACGCCGCCTCTACCGCGCGCCTCAACGAAATCACCCACCCGCGCATTGCGGCTGAGACTGAATCCCGTTTCGCGCAGGCCCGCAAACGCGGTGAAACTTTTACCGTCTATGACATGCCTTTGTTAGTGGATAAAGGCCTGCACCGCGACATGGACTATACGGTCGTGGTTGACGTCGCTGTTGAGGAGCGCGTGCGGCGCCTTGTCGAGTTCCGAGGTTTGGACGAGGAAGACGCGCAGCGTCGGATAGCGGCTCAGATCCCGGATGAGGAGCGCCTGGCCGCAGCGGATTTCGTCATCGACAACAACGGTGCGCGCGAGGATTTGGTGCCGCAAGTAGAGCGACTGGTGGCGGCCCTCGACGCGAAAATTTAAATTTTGTAGCGATGAATGTTAACGCTGCGCTTTAGCTGCGTTCACTTTTCTTTCCTATTGTCTCAATCTATGGGAACGTGGGATGTAGGACCTTTCGACAATCACGCGGCGTGCGACCTGCTCACCGCTATTCGTGATGGCTCCTTCGATTTCGAACGTTTCAAGCGCATGTGCGCCGCCCCGCAACTCGACGTCGACGAGGCCGAGATGGTCATTGCCCTTGGCATGTTGGCCAAGACCTCACCTGAACATTTGCCCCAGGGTGTTAGCGCAGAAAGCATCAACGCGCTCTACAAGCCGCAGTCGCGGGCGTGGTTACGCAAGCAGATAAACGCCACCCTCGACCCGGATTCCTCTTCCGTGTACGCACTGTGGGAACCGACCGGTGAGCTAGAGACGTGGATTATGGCTGTGCGCGCTGCCTTGCCCTAAAACGCTAGACTTGCGGGCATGGCATTTGCAGCGGAACATCCAATTTTGCCGGTCTCTGAGCATCGCCCAGTGGGCGAGGTGGAGCGTCGCTCCGCCGAATTCAAGGTGGAATCAGAGTTTGAACCCTCCGGAGACCAGCCCTCCGCCATCGCGGAGCTAGACGCGCGCCTGCGTCGTGGCGAAAGCGACGTTGTGCTCATGGGCGCTACCGGTACCGGCAAGTCGGCAACGGCGGCCTGGCTGATTGAGCAGCAGCAGCGCCCCACGCTGGTTATGGCGCCGAACAAGACCCTGGCGGCACAGCTTGCGAACGAGCTGCGCCAGCTCCTGCCGCATAACGCCGTGGAGTACTTCGTCTCTTACTACGACTACTACCAGCCCGAGGCCTATATCGCGCAGACCGATACCTACATCGAGAAGGATTCCTCCATCAATGAGGACGTCGAGCGGCTGCGTCACTCTGCCACTTCGTCGCTGCTGTCCCGCCGCGACGTCGTCGTAGTTTCCTCCGTTTCGTGCATTTACGGTTTGGGTACCCCGCAGTCCTACCTGGACCGCTCGGTGGTCATTGAGGAAGGCGAGGAGATCGACCGCGATCGCTTCCTGCGCCTTTTGGTAGATATCCAATACGAGCGCAACGACGTCGGCTTTACCCGCGGTACCTTCCGTGTCAAGGGCGATACCGTGGATATTATTCCGGCATATGAGGAGCGTGCGGTGCGCATTGAGTTCTTCGGCGACGATGTCGATGAGCTTTACTACATCCACCCGCTGACCGGTGACGTCTTAGAACGCGTCGACGAGGTGCGCATCTTCCCGGCGACGCACTACGTGGCGGGGCCGGAGCGCATGGCCAAGGCCGTGGAAGACATCAAGGCGGAACTGGCTGAGCGCCTGGAGGATCTAGAAAACCGCGGCAAGCTGCTCGAAGCCCAGCGCCTGCGCATGCGCACCGAGTATGACCTCGAGATGATCGAGCAGGTGGGCTTTTGCTCAGGCATCGAGAATTACTCCCGCCATATCGACGGCCGCCCGGCAGGTTCTGCGCCGGCCACGCTGCTGGATTACTTCCCGCAGGACTTCCTGACCATCATCGACGAGTCCCACGTGACGGTTCCGCAGATCGGCGGCATGTTTGAAGGCGATATGTCGCGCAAGCGCAACCTCGTGGAGTTTGGCTTCCGCCTTCCTTCGGCCACGGATAACCGCCCGCTGACCTTTGACGAGTTCGAAGAGCGCGTGGGCCAGACCGTCTATATGTCTGCTACTCCGGGCAACTACGAGCTGACTGCCTCCCAGGGCGAGTATGTCGAGCAGGTCATTCGCCCAACCGGCCTGATCGACCCAAAGGTGACGGTCAAGCCCACCAAGGGGCAGATTGACGACCTCATCGACGAGATCCGCACCCGTACCGCAAAGCAGGAACGCGTGCTCGTTACCACCCTGACCAAGCGCATGGCCGAGGACCTCACCGACTATCTCTTGGAACACGGCGTCAAGGTTCGTTACTTGCATTCGGACATCGACACCCTACAGCGCGTGGAGCTGCTGCGTCAGTTGCGCCTTGGTGAATACGACGTCCTCGTGGGCATCAACCTCTTGCGCGAGGGCCTTGACCTTCCGGAGGTTTCTCTGGTGGCCATCCTGGACGCGGATAAGGAGGGCTTCCTGCGCTCGACCACCTCGCTCATCCAGACTATCGGCCGTGCGGCTCGAAATGTCTCGGGCGAGGTCATCATGTACGCGGACAAAATCACCGAGTCCATGCAAGAGGCCATTGATGAGACCGAGCGCCGCCGTGAAAAGCAGATTGCCTATAACAAGGAACACGGCATCGACCCGCAGCCGCTGCGCAAGAAGATTGCGGACATCTTGGACCAGGTCTACGAATCCGATGGGGAAGAGCAGGACTCTGCCGACCCAGCGGCGATGGTGGACAAACCCGACGTTTCGAGCATGGCTGCCGACGAAGTGCAAAAGCTTATCGACGACCTCACCGCCCAAATGGGGGCTGCGGCCCGCGAGTTGAAGTTCGAATTGGCGGGTCGTTTGCGTGACGAAATTGCCGATTTGAAGAAGGAATTGCGTGGCCTGAAAGAGGCGGGAATCTAGTGTGCTGCGGTGACGACAAGCGGTGCCAAAAAGTGAGAAAAACAGCACTTTCCATTCGGGGTATAAAATGCCACGTTGCGCAACGGACAGGTCACAAAGTTGTTAAACTTACGTTTGCGCCTTTATAAGGATTAGCAATTTGCACATTCTGCATCATCATTTGGGGTATAAGGCCCCTGAAGAAAGGTCATCATGAGCGATTACAAGAAGATCGTGGTCGGCACTGACGGTTCCAAGTCCTCCCTCCTGGCAGTGGAGCGCGCCGCTAAGATCGCCGCCGCATTCGATGCAACTCTCATCATCGGTTGCGCTTACTACGAGAACCAGGAGCAGGCTTCCAAGACCCTGCGCCAGGATTCCGTGACCATTCTGGGTGACCAGAAGGCAGAGGCTAACCTCACCACCGGCAAGGAGCACGCTGAGAAGTTCGGTGCCACCAAGGTAGAGACCGCCGTCCGCCCGGGCACCCCGGTCCAGGCCCTGATGTCCATCGTTAATGACAATCAGGCTGAGCTGCTCGTCGTTGGTAACCGCGGCATCAACTCCCTGACCGGCCGCCTGCTGGGTTCCGTGCCGGCTGACGTTGCTCGTCAGTCTGACTGCGACGTTATGATTGTTCACACCGTGAGCTAATTTCTCGCTTTAAGAAAGCCCAGTCAGATTCCCTCGCGGGGAATCTGACTGGGCTTTTCGCTTGTGCTACTCGACGTCGTCGGACTCCGGTGCGTCCTTTGCAAAGGCCTCAGCCTCAAGCTCCGCCCAAATCTTGTGCATCTGTGCGGCGAGCTCCGAGCCGGAACCGCCCTGGATGAGGGGGATGCTAAACGAGCCTTCCTCGTTGGCGTCGGCAAGCGGGCCCAGTGAACCGTGGGAAAGCAACTGCTCCTGCGGCGAAAGGTTGCGGATGGCCACCGCGGCCACGCGGTCTGGGTGCTCGTTCGCGGCATCACCGTAGGTGAGCGGATCGTGCTGGCCATCGTCACCGATGAGCAGCCACTTCATCCATGGGAAAGCAATAAAGAGGTTACGCAGCTGCACGCGCTTGTGCTCTTGGCCGCTGCGGAAAAGCCCGGTGGGGGTAGGGCCCCAGTCAGTCAGCAGGAGTGGACCACGCGGGAAGCCGTTGTGCTCCATGAAGCTGACCAGGGTGTCGTAGGTATTCCACGCGCCGGTGGACAGATAGATGAAAGGCATCTCCGGGTGCTGTTCCTGCAACTGCTGATAGAAGCGCGCCATGCCTTCAACCGGCTGGCGGGAGTTGGTGCGCTTGACCCAAGAGTTCCAGGCCGCAGTCATCGCACGCGGCAGCCACGTCACCATGACGGTGTCATCGATATCGCTGACGACGCCTAGCGGGGAGTCCTCAGACACGATGAGCACCTCGGAGGTAATGGGCTCGGCGCCGTCTGCCTCGATGACTACCTCGTGCCAGCCGGCACCTAGGCCATGCTCGTGGACCAAGATATCGAGATAGCCGTTGTAATTGGTCCGGCCGTGGACGGTCTTGCCATTGACCGTGACACGGACGTCGAGGTTGTTTACCTGAATCGTGAAAAACTGACGGTAACCGCGCTGCGCCCACGTCTCGGTGGCCTCGGCCGCCGGATCGTGCATGAGCACGCGGCCCAAAACGTGGACGAATTCCGTGTTGCCGTATCCGGCATAACCCGTAAGTTCCGGCGTCCAGCCTTTGCGGGTGGTGCGCTCTAGCGTCGCCTTATTTGTGGCGCGTTCAATTTTGCGTGCGATGTCAGATAAAGCCATGCCCACCAGACTAGTGGAAAGTCTCTTGGAAGCGTCCGGCCAAGGTCAGCGTCTGCGTCGCACGCGTGAGCGCAACGTAGAGATTTTGCAGGCCCTGTGGCGAGGCGGCCACGATGGCATCAGGGTCAACGACCACCACGTGGTCGAATTCGAGCCCCTTGATCTCCTCGACGTTCTCGCGCGTGATGACGGCGTTCAAGCGCCCGTCGGCATCGGTGAAAGTCCCCGGGGCGTGCGTTGCTGGCTGCGCGGTGAAGACAACTTCCGCGCCGTCGCGGACCGCCACGGCGGGAGCTGCCTCGGGGTTAATGAGCTCGAGGAGGGAATTGGCCAGCTCGGTAATCGGCTGCGGCGTGCGGTAGTTCACGGTCAGCTTGTGGTGGCGGAAGCGCTGGGCCACGAAGGGTTCGAGCGCTTCGGCCCAATCGTCTACGCCAGCGGGCGCTCCGGTTTGCGCGGTATCGCCCACGAGCGTCATCCAGCGCGACGGGCTGCGGCGAAAGAGCATGCGCCATTCCATCGGGCTTAATTCCTGGGCCTCGTCGACGATGATGTGGCCGTAGGCCCACGTGTAGTCTTCCTGGGCACGTTGCGCGGTGGTGCGGTTATCGCGCACCTCCTGGCGGCGGGCAAGGGTCTCAGCGTCGATGACGTCGTGTGCAGATAGGATCTCGGCGTCGAACATGTCATCGTCGTTATCCGTGGAATCGGAGGAGGACAAGATGTCGAGCGCGTCTTCGGCGTCGGCAACTTGCTCGCGCCAGGCCTGATCCGCGGCAGCCTTTTCCTCCTCTGGGTTCGTCATTCCGATGAGTACCGCGAGCTCGTCGAGGAGCGCGGCGTCGGAAGGCGCCCAGGCGTCGCCCTGCACGCGGTACAGGCCGTCGCGGGTTTCGGCGTCGTAGTCCGGTGCCGCGGCGTCGATAAGCGCACGCGAAGATAGCAAATCCGCCAGTACTGCGCGCGGATCCAGGGTAGGCCAGAACTCGTCGATGAGCTCGCGCACTTGTGGTTCCTCCGCCAGGTCATCGTGGAGCTGGTCGATGTCCGCGCGTGAAAGCAGGTTCTTGCCACCTAGCGGGTCGGCACCAATCTTTTCTGCCATCTGCTGGGCGAGTGACTCCGTGAGATGTTCGGCGAAGGCTGCCTGCGCGTCATTGTGCGGCTTGCGCGAACGCCGCGCGCGGGTGCGGGCTGCCTTAATCATCGCGGGGTCGACGGTCAGCTCCAAGTGCTCCGCGCGAATGCGGCGCGGGCCTTCTGGAAGCGTCTGGTAGTTTTTCACCGCGGCTGCGAGAATTTCCACCATCGCCTCCGAGCCTTTGATTTCGCGCGCGGCCAAAGATTCTTGGTGGGTGGGGCGAACGCCGGGGAAGAGTTCACCGATGGTGGAAAGAACCACGCCGGTTTCACCCAGTTCTGGAAGGACGCGCGAGATGTAGTCAAGGAAGGTGGAATTAGGCCCTACGATGAGCACGCCCGTGGCCGCCAGCTGCTCGCGATGGGTGTAGAGGAGATAAGCCACGCGGTGCAAAGCGACTGCGGTCTTGCCCGTGCCGGGACCACCTTCGACCACGAGTACGCCCCGGGTGTTATCGCGGATGATCTCGTCTTGCTCGCGCTGAATGGTCTCCACGATGGATTCCATGTGGCCGGTGCGAGCACGCTGCAACGCGTGATAGAGCGCGGACTCACTGGCGACGCCCGCGGTTTCTTCCGCCGCGCCAGCACCGGAGAGGACTTCATCGTTGATATCAGTTACGGTTCGGCCCTTGGTACGGATGTGGCGGCGGACCGTAACGCCCTCTGGCTGCGCAGTGGTGGCCAGGTAGAAAGGACGTGCCATCGGCGCGCGCCAGTCCAGCAGGAGAGTGCGGTAATTCTCTTCGCGGGCATCCAGGCCCATCCTGCCGATGTAGCGGCGGTCTAGTCCTTCTGCGGTGGGATTATCGCCTGGGGCATCGATATCGATGCGGCCGAAGACGAGGCCTAGCTGCGCGAGATTTAGACGGTCCAGCTTGGCCTGCAGTCCGTGGTACTCCGTTTCACGGCGGACTAGGGCATCCGCATCAGGCGTGTGTGGGTCCACTGCGGCCTGCACCTCGTTGAGGCGTTCGTTGGCTTGGGCGACCTCGTGGTCGAGCCTTGAAAAGAGACTGTCAACGTAGGCCTGCTCAGCGGCAATCTCCTGTGCTACCTGCTCGTTTTGCGGGTGGTTTGGGTTATGTTCTGGGGAGGCCACGACGGTTAATACACCTCAATGCGCGAAGAGATTGATAAAAACGACAACGGCCCAGCATACCTTGCTGGGCCGTTGGAGGTTAAGGGCTTAGTTCAGGCGGTCACCGAACTTGTTGATTGCCTTGTCGAGCTTCTTGGAAGCTTCCTTCTGCAGCTTCTCAGCGCGCTTGGAAGCCTTCTTGGCAGCACGCTTGTTGGCCTTGGTATCGACCTGTGCGCGAGCGACGTCAGCGCGCTCCTGAGCCTTGGAAGCTGCCTTCACAGCTTTCTTGCGAGCCAGCTCAGCGTTTTCCTGGGCGGTGGACAGCCAGTCATCCTTGTTGTCATCGATGAAGCTCTTTGCCTGCTCGGCGCTGTCCTCGATGAAGGAGCGAGCGGAATCCACCAGGTCCTTGCCGGTTGCCTGCCAGTCATCCTTGTTGTCATCGACGTATTCCTTAGCGCCCTCGAACCAATCGCTGGCCTTGGTGGAGAACTCATCGGCGCGGTCGGAGAGGTTATCAGCGAACTTCTGCTGCTCGGACTTGGTCGGCAGAGCCTTCTGGATCTTCTTGTTGGTGCGCTCGGCGGACTTGGATGCGCGCCATGCCAGGGAAGGCTTACCCTCGGTGTCCTGGGTAGCGATGAACAGTGCACCAAGCAGAGCGGTGTTGGTAATGAAACCGTTGCGGCGATTGTTCTTCTCCTCAGAATCCTCTACCTCCCAGAAGGCGTTGCGGCCGAGGAGATTAGGCAGGGTAGAAAGCGCCAACACTGCTGCGGAGGTGCGCGGTGCCTTGCCCAGCGCCAGGGTGGAGCCGGCGCCGACCTTCAGGCCGCCGACTGCGCGGGCAGCCAGCTCTGGGTCGTTCGGGATGTAACCGGCGTACTGTGCCGGGACAACCTTGCGCAGACGCTGCAGAACGGACTCGGTCTCGGCTACGTGGTCGGAGGCGTTACGCAGGGTATCGACGCCGTCCCAGACAAAAACAGAAGCCAGCATAGGGCGAGCAAACTTACGAATCACTTGTTACTCCATTCGTCGAGATTCATTTAGTAAAGTAACGAACTTCTCACCAGTGTACGGAAAACGCCGACCGCTGTGGGCGGAAACCGTGCTTATCCACCCACCACTTGGTGCGCAAAGGTCGCATCTACCAGCGGCGCTGCCACCATTCAGCAAGTTTTGGACGCTCCTCACCCAAAGTGGTGGACTTGCCGTGGCCGGGTCGCACGATGGCGGAATCTGGGTAGACATCGAAGATGCGCTCGTTGACGTCTTTATAAAGGCGTACAAAGTCACCCTCCGAATCGGTGCGGCCCACACCGCCGGGGAAGAGGCTGTCGCCCACGAAGAGATTCGTGGTTCCATCGATATCGACGGCGATGGCGACGCCGCCTGGGGTATGGCCGCGCAAAATAATCGCCGGGAATTCGTGGCCTGCGAAAGTCAGTGTGTCTCCCTGCTTCAACTCGACGTCGACAGGCGCCGGCATCGCAGGGGAGTCGAGGAAGGAGGCGTAGTGGGTAGCGCCGGTAGCTTTGATTACTTCCTTAGTGGCGCGGACATGGTCCCAGTGGCGGTGGGTAGTAAGCACGGCGCTAATGCGTACGCCGTTTTCCTTGGCCAGGTTGAGGAGTGCGGGAGCGTCATCCGCGGCGTCGACAAGCAGTGCTTCTTCGCCGGCACAGATGAGGTAGCAGTTGTTGTCCATCTCGGACACGGAAATACTTTTAAGCTTTAGCGCGTTATTCATGTGTCCAACCCTACGGGTAGATTTCGAGATAGACATTTTTCACTGGTCTGGCCGCTTATCCCCAACAGAACCTAGGATGGGCGCGAAGCTAGGCTGACAAAGGAGGCAATAAGTGGCTGATCGTTTGGTCGTACGCGGTGCTCGCGAGCACAATCTCAAGGGCGTCGATATCGACCTGCCGCGCGACAAGATGGTGGTCTTTACCGGCCTTTCCGGTTCCGGCAAGTCATCGTTGGCTTTTGACACTATCTTCGCGGAAGGCCAGCGGCGTTATGTTGAATCGCTGAGCTCCTACGCCCGCATGTTCCTAGGCCAGATGGACAAGCCTGACGTCGAATTCATTGACGGTCTTTCTCCCGCGGTCTCGATTGACCAGAAGTCCACCAACCACAACCCGCGTTCTACGGTGGGCACCATCACGGAGATCTACGACTATCTGCGCCTTTTATTCTCTCGCGCGGGCACGCCGCATTGCCCGAAGTGCGACGCCGTGATTGAGCGTCAGACCCCGCAGCAAATCGTGGACACAGTGCTTGAACTCGAGGAAAAGCTAAAGTTCCAGGTCCTGGCTCCCGTGGTGCGACACCGCAAGGGCGAGTTTGTGGATCTCTTTGCCGATCTTGCATCTCAGGGCTTTTCCCGCGTGCGGGTTGATGGTGAGGTTTATCAATTAACTGAGCCGCCGACGCTGAAGAAGCAGATCAAGCACGATATTGACGTGGTGGTGGACCGTTTGCAGGTCAAGGCCTCACAGAAGCAGCGTCTGACCGATTCTGTCGAAACTGCGCTCCGCCTGGCAGACGGTCTCGTTACCCTCGACTTCATCGATCGCCCCGAGCTCACTCATACCTACTCGGAGAAGGCCGCCTGCCCCAATGGCCACACCCTAACCATTGAGGAATACGAGCCGCGTGCGTTTTCCTTTAACGCGCCTTTCGGCTCTTGTCCAGAATGTGACGGTCTAGGTACCCGCCTCGAGGTCGACGTAGATCTGCTGATTCCGGATCCTGACGCCCCAGCAGTCGACGCCATCCAGCCGTGGCATTCCAGCCCGAATTCGCGCTACTTCGTCAAGCTCGTCGAGGGGCTTGGTAAGACGTTGGGCTTTGATCCGCAGACTCCGGTCTCACAGCTGACAAAGCAGCAGCGCGATGCCCTGATTTATGGCACCGACGTGGAAGTAAACGTGCGCTATAAAAACCGCTACGGCAGGCAGCGCAACTGGAGCGCTCCCTTTGAGGGTGCGATCGGCTTCTTGGAGCGCAAGCTCGAGCAGGCCGATTCCGAGTCGCAGAAGGACCGCCTGCTGCAGTACACCCGCCGGGTGGCTTGCAATACCTGTAATGGCACGCGCCTACGCCCGGAGATCCTGGCTGTGCGGCTTGCCTCCACCGCGCACGGCGAGAAGTCCATCGCGGGGCTGTCCGCGCTGTCTATCGAAGAGGCCGCGGAATTCCTCGACTCGCTCGTACTGGGGCACCGCGAGGAAATCATCGCTGGCGCCGTATTGAAGGAGATTCAGGCCCGCCTGCGATTCCTGCTCGACGTGGGTTTGAATTACCTCACCTTGGATCGTGGCGCTTCCACGCTTTCTGGTGGTGAGGCGCAGCGCATCCGCCTGGCAACCCAGATTGGTTCGGGTCTGGCTGGCGTGCTGTATGTGCTGGATGAGCCTTCCATTGGTCTGCACCAGCGCGACAATCAGCGCCTCATCGCTACTTTGAAGCGCCTCCGCGACATCGGCAATACGTTGATTGTGGTTGAGCACGATGAAGACACCATCCGCGAGGCCGACTGGCTTGTTGATGTTGGCCCGCGCGCCGGCGAGTACGGCGGCGAGGTTGTCTATCAAGGCGAGCCCGCCGGCATCATGGGTAAGGAAGAATCGCTTACGGGTCAGTATCTGTCTGGCAAGCGTGTGCTGGCGGTGCCGGATAAGCGTCGTGAGATTGACCCTGAACGCAAGCTCAAGGTAGTCGGCGCTCGGGAAAACAACTTGAAGGGCATCGACGTTGAGATCCCGCTGGGCGTGCTTTGCTGCATCACCGGTGTATCGGGTTCTGGCAAGTCCACTGTGGTCAACCAGATTCTGGCAAAGACGCTGTCCAACAAGCTCAACCGTGCGCGCCAGGTGCCAGGCCGCGCCAAGCGCGTCGAGGGCGTCGAGCACCTCGACAAGCTGGTGCAGGTGGACCAGAGCCCGATCGGCCGTACCCCGCGTTCCAACCCGGCTACCTACACCGGTGTATTCGACAAGATTCGCAACCTCTTTGCGGAGACCCAAGAGGCAAAGGTGCGCGGATACAAGCCAGGCCGTTTCTCCTTTAACGTCAAGGGTGGTCGCTGCGAGGCCTGCCAGGGTGACGGCACGTTGAAGATCGAGATGAACTTCCTGCCGGACGTTTATGTCCCGTGTGAGGTCTGTGAGGGTGCGCGCTATAACCGTGAAACCCTGGAGGTCCTCTACAAGGGCAAGAACATCGCTGAGGTCCTCAATATGCCTATCTCCGAGGCCGCCGAGTTCTTCGAGCCGATCACCTCGATTCACCGTTACCTCGCCACGCTTGTCGACGTCGGACTGGGTTATGTTCGCCTGGGTCAAGCGGCCACCACGCTGTCTGGCGGCGAGGCGCAGCGCGTAAAGCTTGCTGCTGAGCTGCAAAAACGCACCAAGGGGCGCACCGTCTACATTCTGGACGAGCCAACCACGGGCCTGCACTTCGAAGACATTCGCAAGCTCATGCTGGTTATCCAAGGGCTGGTGGACAAGGGTAATTCGGTTCTTATCATCGAGCACAACCTTGACGTGATTAAGGCCGCTGACTGGATCGTGGACATGGGCCCCGAAGGCGGAAATGGCGGCGGTCGCGTCGTAGCCGAGGGCACACCAGAAGATGTCGCAAAGGTGGAAGGCTCCTATACAGGCCAGTTCCTGAAGGAGCTCCTGTAGTCGCCTCTGGCAGTGAGCGCGCAATTAGTTGCGCGTGGCGATTTGGCTCTGCGGGAAGTGGGGGTTATACTAATCAGCACTACCGCCCGTAGGGCCTTCTCCAGGAGGTCACGGGTCACAAGCGGAGTTTCTCCCACCTGAAGCCGCGAATCTCTTTGGTTCGAAGGATAAAGGTAAAAGGGTTGAGGTTAATACCTCGGCATTTTTGTGAGAACTCCCGGCTGCCTTATGGCAGACCGGGTTTTTCGTTTGTGGTCTCGGTAGGCACATCACTAACCCACCCCCTTAATCGAGGAGAACCACAATCAGCGCTGAAGCTCGCATCAATGAGCGCATCCGAGTACCCGAGGTCCGTCTAGTTGGCCCCGGTGGTGAACAGGTGGGCATCGTCCGTACTGATGATGCTCGCAAGCTTGCATATGAAGCAGACCTTGATCTTGTTGAGGTTGCACCTAATGCAAAGCCGCCCGTAGCCAAGATTATGGACTACGGAAAGTTTAAGTACGAGCAGGCTCAGAAGGCTCGCGAAGCCCGCAAGAACCAACAGCAGACTGTGGTCAAGGAACAGAAGTTCCGTCCGAAGATCGATGATCACGATTATGAGACCAAGAAGGGCAACGTGGTGCGCTTCCTGGAGAAGGGTTCCAAGGTCAAGGTAACCATCATGTTCCGTGGCCGCGAGCAGTCGCGTCCGGAGCTTGGTTTCCGCCTGTTGGAGCGCCTCGCCGAGGATGTCGCTGAGTACGGCTCCGTCGAGTCCCGCCCCAAGCAGGATGGTCGCAACATGACCATGGTTCTGGGACCCGTCCGCAAGGGCAAGAAGTAGACCAAACTCCACTTAGGATTTAAGGACTTAATTCTCATGAAGCAGAAGACCCACAAGGGCACCGCCAAGCGCATCAAGGTGACCGGTTCCGGCAAGCTGCGCCGTGAGCAGGCTGGCCGCCGCCACCTGCTGGAGGGCAAGCCATCCAAGCAGACCCGTCGTCTTAAGGGCACCAAGGACGTTGCACCTTCCGACGTCAAGCGCGTAAAGCGCCTGCTCGGCCGCTCCTAATTAGCGCCGAATCAACCCACTTACTAGACCCACACAAGATAAGGAAGTAATACTGTGGCACGAGTAAAGCGCTCAGTTAACGCCAAGAAGAAGCGTCGCGCGATTCTGAAGTCCGCTAAGGGCTACCGCGGCCAGCGTTCCCGCCTGTACCGTAAGGCTAAGGAGCAGTGGCTGCACTCCATGACTTACGCTTACCGCGATCGTCGCGCCCGTAAGTCTGAGTTCCGTAAGCTGTGGATCCAGCGCATCAACGCCGCTGCCCGCATGAACGACATCACCTACAACCGCCTCATCCACGGCCTGCGCCTGGCTGAGATCGAGGTTGACCGTAAGATCCTCGCTGAGCTCGCAGTCAACGACTTCGAGGCGTTCTCCGCACTGTGCGAGGCCGCCAAGGCTGCTCTGCCGGAGGACATCAACGCTCCGAAGGCTGCCTAATTAAATAGGTAAGCGCAAAGCGTATTGCTTTTAAAGCTCCCGCTACTACTTTCCGTCAATTTTGGCGTGAAAGGGTAGGGGGAGCTTTTATGTTGTGTTGTCTGCGCGTCTAGCTGTTTGGGGATTTTTCCCCAGCTATCTATACCCATCTAGGAAATCGCAGTTAGCTCGTGCTAATTTGTCTGTGACACACGGCGCGGACTTTTCCGGCGTGTACTCCTTTTCATCTTTTGCCCATTTCTCAGGAGCCTTCTATGACCTATCCAAACAACGGAAACCCTCAAGGCTACGGCAACCAGCCGCAGAACCCGTTTGGCCAGCAGCCGCAGCAGTTCAACAATAACGCTCCTACGCCTGCTCCATACCAGGGCGGTCAGCCACAGTTCGGCCAGGCCTACCCAGTTCAGCAGTACCCAGCAGGCGTTGAGCAGAAGTCCTGGGTTGCAGCGATGCTGCTGGCTTTCTTCTTCGGATACTTGGGCGCACACAACTTCTATTTGGGCAAGACCAACCGCGGTATCGCACAGCTGATTACCTTCGTGGTTTCCGCTGTGACCCTCATCGTGATCATCGGCTTTTTCATCGGTGGCGCCCTCGAGATCTGGGCATTCGTCGAGTTCATCATGATCATCGCTGGTGCCGGCGGCTACGACCGCGATGGCCGCGGCATTCCGCTGCGTCGCTAAGCGTTTGCTCACTTAAGCCCGCGCTCTAATACTTGCCCACTACGGCTTTTGCTGTGGTGGGTTTGGTGGTTTTCTGGGGCTTTTGATGCTTTTTGGGTGTGGCTTAATCCTTTTGGTGCGTGGGCCGTATGCGCTGCTAGATTGGGGTCTATGGAATTGGACTTTGAATCTGCTTTTACTGAGAGAACCCCGCGCATCGTTAATGCGGTCAAGCTGCACCGCGCAGCCAATAGGCGCAAGGCCAAGCAGTTCATCATTGAGGGCGAAAATGCGGTGGACGCGGCAGTATCCACCGGTGCCGCAACCGATGTCTTCGTCACCGAGAAGGCAGCCGAGCGTTTCGCAGACATTGTCACCGCTGCCGGCTACATGGATGTCTACGTCCATCCCATCACGGATAAAGCAGCGCGCCATATGTCCGATACCGCAAGCACCACCGGGCTCTTTGCGCTCTGCAAGCCGGTGCTGTGGTCAGTGGGCAAGATTCTCAACGCCAAACCACGTCTGGTCTCGGTTCCGGTCTTGACCTCGGAGCCAGGCAACGCGGGTACCCTGATCAGGACTTCTGACGCCATGGGCGCCGACGGCGTCATCTTCGCCGGCGAGACCGTGGATCCCCTGGGCTGCAAGGTGGCGCGTTCCTCAGCAGGTTCGCTCTTCCACGTTCCCGTTGCGCGCGACCCTAACATCAAGGACGTCCTGGGGCAGTTGCGCAAGTCCGGCATGCAGATTCTTGCCACCGCAGCCGACGGCGAGGTCGACCTTGCCGAGGCAGATCTCAGCCAGCCCACCGCGTGGCTATTTGGCAACGAGGCACACGGGCTAGGGGAGCTGCTCGACGAGGCAGACATGCGCGTGCGCATTCCTATTTTGGGCCGCGCGGAGTCGCTGAATCTCGCCACCGCCGCGTCTATCTGCCTTTACGAATCCGCGAAGTCTCATAGCCGCTAGCTGGTGCCCCTGCTGGCTTCTTGTGACGGTCACTACGGTATGATTAGCGCCGTTAGTTTTCGCGCAAGAAGAAGGTTTCAAGGCACGTGTCCGACACATCTCAGATCGAATTGACCGAAGCCGCGCTGGGCGCGGCTGCCGATTCCGCCATAGCTGCATTTGACGCTGCTACAAGCCTCGATGAGCTGGCTGCCGCTCGCCGTGAGCACTTGGGCGAGCAAGGCTATATCCCACAGGCACGCACCATGCTCGGCAGCCTGCCAAAGGACCAGCGCAAGGACGCAGGCAAGAACGTCAATATGGCGCGCGGGCGCGTCGAGAAGCGCTTTGCCCAGGTCCAGCAGCAGCTGGAAGCAGAGGCCCGGAAGGCGCAGCTGGCGGCAGAGACCGTCGACGTGACCATCCCGACCACCCGCACTCAGACCGGTGCACTGCACCCAATTACCGCGCTGTCGGAGCGCATTGCCGACATCTTCGTTGGCATGGGCTGGGAGATCGCCGAGGGTCCTGAGGTCGAGGCGGAGTACTTTAACTTCGACGCCCTGAACTTCAAACCTGACCACCCGGCACGTACCCTGCAAGATACCTTCCACGTGGGTAAGGAAGATTCGCGACAGGTTCTGCGCACGCACACCTCACCGGTGCAGGTACGCACCATGTTGGACCGCGATGTCCCGCTCTACATTGCTTGCCCGGGCCGTGTTTTCCGCACCGACGAGCTCGATGCCACCCACACCCCAGTCTTCCACCAGGTCGAGGGCCTGGCAGTGGACAAGGGGCTTACCATGGCACACCTGCGCGGCACTCTGGATCACCTGGCGAAGGTACTGTTTGGCCCAGAGACCAAGACGCGCATGCGCACCAACTACTTCCCATTCACCGAGCCTTCCGCTGAGGTTGACGTTTGGTTCCCGAACAAGAAGGGCGGCGCCGGGTGGATCGAGTGGGGCGGCTGCGGCATGGTCAACCCGAACGTCCTGCGCGCAGTAGGCGTTGACCCGGAGGAATACACCGGATTCGCTTTTGGCATGGGCTTGGAGCGCACCCTGCAGTTCCGCAACGGCCTGACCGATATGCGCGACATGGTCGAAGGCGACGTTCGTTTCACCCTGCCGTTCGGCGTCCAGGCATAACCGTTTACCCCGCAATTAGGAAGGAATCTAGACACAATGCTTATTTCCCAGAGCTGGGTAACCAGGTTGCTTGGCGCGAAAAATCCCGGCTGGTCCGTCACCCCGGAAGAACTCGACGCTGGTTTCGTTCGCGTCGGCTTTGAGACCGAGGGCTACGAGGGCCTGCCAGAAATCACCGGCCCGCTCGTTATCGGCCACGTTGACTCCTTCGAGGAGCTCGAGGGCTTCAAGAAGCCCATCCGCTACTGCCAGATCAATGTCGGCGACGCTAACGGCACCGGCGAGCTGCAGGGCATCATCTGTGGCGCTCGTAACTTCCGCTTGGGGGACTACGTCGTAGTCTCCCTGCCGGGCGCAGAGCTGCCAGGCGGCTTCAAGATCTCCGCACGTGAGACCTACGGCAAGATCTCTGCGGGCATGATGTGCTCCGCGGCCGAGTTGGGCATCGCTGAGAAGTCCGATGGCATCATCACCTTGGGCGAGGAGTTCGCGGACAAAGTCGGCCAGGATGCCCGTCCGTTCTTGGGGCTGGACGATACTGTCTTCGACGTCAACATCACTCCGGACCGTGGCTACGCGCTTTCCCTGCGCGGCCTCGGCAGCGAGGTTGCTTCGGCCTTCGGCCTTGATTACGCGTGCCCGGCGCAGGACCCTTCCGTTGCTGGCATCGATGTCAGCGCCGTGCCGGAGGCTAGTGGCTCACTCATCAATGTTGAGCTGCGCGAGGAGACCAAGGCACAGCGCTTTGGCCTGCGGAAGGTCACTGGCATTGACCCGACCGCGCGCACTCCGTTCTGGATGGAGCGCGAGCTCATGCTGGCAGGCCAACGCCCTGTTAACCCCGCAACCGACGTAACCAACTACGTCATGCTGCTGCTCGGCCAGCCGATGCACGCTTTCGACGCCGATCAGATTTCTGGTGACCTTGTTGTACGTAACGCGCAGGCAGGGGAGAAGTTCGAGACCCTCGACCACGTCGAGCGCACCCTCGACGCCGAAGACGTAGTCATCTGCGACGACAACGGCATCCAGTCTCTGGCCGGTGTGATGGGCGGAACGAGCTCGGAGATTACCGAGGGCGAAAACGGCACCACCAACGTCTACTTCGAGGCCGCGAACTGGGATTCCATCACCGTGGCTCGCACCTCGCGCCGCCACAAACTGTCTTCTGAGGCATCCCGTCGCTTTGAGCGAGGCGTAGATCCGGCCATCGTTGAGGTCGCACTCGACGTCGCCTGTGCACTGCTCGTGCAGATCGCTGGCGGAACCATCGAGGCCGGCCGCACCCTGGTCGGCGAGGTCGCTCGCCCGCAGCAGATCACCATGCGCGCCACCAAGCCGAGCGAGTACGCCGGTGTTGAATACTCCCGTGAGACCGTCGTGAACCGTCTCCAAGAGGTCGGCTGCGAGGTTGAAGAGTCCGGTGACAACCTGCTGGTTACCCCGGCAACCTGGCGCACCGACATCACCATGGATGTTGACCTCATCGAGGAGGTGCTGCGTCTGGAAGGCCTAGAGGACATCCCGACCATTTTGCCGACCCCAGTTGGTGGCCGCGGTCTGACCCCGGCTCAGAAGCGTCGCCGCGCTATCGGTCACGGCTTGGCATATGCAGGCTACGCTGAGGTGCTGCCTTCGCCGTTCATCGCCAACAACACCTTCGATGTCTGGGGCCTGGAAGGCGATGACGAGCGCCGCAAGACCGTTTCCGTGCAGAACCCGCTCGAGTCAGATAAGGCAATTCTGAGCACCACCTTGCTGCCGAACATGCTCGAAGCAGTCGCACGCAACGTCGCCCGCGGCCGTAACGACCTCGCGCTGTTCGGCCTGCAGCAGGTTTCGTTCAAGCGTGCGGACGCTTCCGCAATGCCTTCCGTTGAGGAGCGTCCAAGCGACGCCGTCGTTCAGGAGCTGCGCGACTCCCTGCCGTACCAGCCGCTGCACGTGGCCACCGTTGCTACCGGCAACGTCGAGCACGAGGGCCCCTGGGGCAAGGGTCGCGCCTACACCTACGCCGATGCCATTGAGTCTGCGCGCCTGGTCGCTCGCGCGGCCGGCGTAGAGATCGAGGTAGAGGCTGCCTCCGAGCTGCCGTGGCACCCGGGCCGTTGCGCAGCGATCAAGGCTGTCGTCGATGGTGAAAGCGTCGTCGTGGGCCATGCAGGCGAGCTGCATCCAGAGATCCTCGAGGCACTGAACCTGCCGGCACGCACCTGCGCGATGGAGATGGACGTAAACGCGCTACCTACTGAGGAGATGTTCCCGGCTCCGGTTCTGTCTGCATTCCCGGCACTGCACCAAGACATCGCGTTGGTAGTCGACGAAGACACTCCTGCTGAGTCCGTGCGTAAGGTCGTGGAGGAAGGCGCCGGCGAACTGCTCGAGGGCGTTGAGCTTTTCGACGTCTTCCGCGGTGAGCAGCTCGGTGAGGATAAAAAGTCACTAGCCTTCCAGCTGATCTTCCGTGCCTCCGACCGCACGCTGACCGACGAGGAAGCAAACGAGCACCGTCTGGCTGCAGCGAAGTTGGCCGAGCAGCGTTTGGGTGCGCAGATGCGCGCTTAAGCTCGGTTCAGCTGCCGAACTCTAGCTCGTCGTAAAAGGGCCGCGCAGATCACCTTTTCTATGGGGTGGCTGCGCGGCCTTTTCTTATCAATCCTTAACCTTCTGAGCTAGACTTACTCCCGCTATTGAACGTGACTTGAGACCGGCAGTTTCTCTCTCGCTGCTGGGAAAGTAGGTGCTGGTGCTAGAGTATGCCGTCTTCTATTTCACTATCTGCATGCTGCTAGCCAGCGTCCTAGTCGCCGGCGTCTGCGTGGGATGCCTGGTGGCCACCCGCTCCCAAGTCTTCAAACTGTTGGCGGTATTCTTCGGCGTCTACGCGTTCGATATAGCGCTTGTCTTTCGAACGCAGTTCATCCACGGCGGAATGGCTAACCGTGAGGTTTCTGTTTACGCAATTACGGCGCCTTTCGAGTCGATATTGCTGGGTGGCGTGATGATGGCTGTGATGGCCATCGTGGTGCAGCGCTACTTAAATGGCTGGCGCTTTCTGCCGCATGCCTGCGTCGGGCTGTTCCTGATAGGCAGCGTCGCGGCCTTGTGGGCAGTAGAGGACCCGGCTCTACGCCAGTTCCTTTTCTTCAACATGCGGCCTATCACGCTGACATTTCTGCTTTGCTATGGCTTTGGCTGCTACTTGCGCGCGAATGATCCCGCGGAGCGCGCACGCCTTTATTCCTACCGCCATCTCTTCTTCCAGGTCGCTATCTGTGCCGTGCTGGTGGTGGCAGAGAACGTTTACTATCAGCTCATCTTTGACTGGGAGGCTGCCGGGCCCGATGTGCTCTCATTCTTGCCGGAGCGCAATTTTATGGAAAACGTTCTAATCGTTGCCATCGGCTGGGCGGTCATCTCTCATGCGCGAGTGGTTCTGCGCCACGTTGGTGCGGATGCGGCGGTTAAGCCAATCGCAGATGCGGCAGCGGATGACTTTCATGAGCGCAGCCTTGAGCGCTTTTCGGAGGTCCATGGCCTTTCGAAGCGCGAGCGTGAAGTGGCCGGCCTGGTGCTTGCCCGCAAGAGCAATCGCGAGATCTCGGACGAACTCGGCATCTCGCTTTCTACCGTAAAGGTCCACGTTCACAACATTTTGAAAAAGTCATCCTACGAGTCTCGTGACCTATTGGTCGAGGGGTACTGGTCAGGGGTAATGTAACCGGCTTTTGCTCGCGTTTGGGCAGCGGTTTAAACCGGGTGAATTTGTAGGTTGCGTTACCGTCTCTAGACGAAGAGATGGATGTCACAATATAAACCTTGCGTGTAAACCTGCACCTCAAGAGTGGTTTAAACCGGGTTTAGTGGCGGTCAACTCCGGATTTAATGAAAAATAAGCTCGATTAGCGCTTGCTTGGGTGGGGAAATCGAGTCACGATAAAGCCAGAACTTCAGATGAGAAGCACAAGGCTTCCGGGTTCGGCCGGCGCACCCCATGAGTGTGAATTGAAGGGGAGTAGCCGGAGTGAAAATAGGGCAAAAGGCCCTATTAAAGAAAGGAGTTGGCAACAATGCCAGTAAGCCTCAGCGGACGTAACTTCCTCAAGCTCTTGGACTACACCCCAGACGAGATTCGCTACCTTATCCGCCTCTCCAAGCAATTCAAAGAAATGAAGATGGCCGGTGTGCCGCACCGCTACCTCGAGGGCAAGAACATCGTCCTCCTCTTCGAGAAGACCTCGACCCGTACCCGCTGTGCATTCGAGGTTGCCGGCTCCGACCTTGGCATGGGCGTTACCTACTTGGCTCCGGATAGCTCGCAGATGGGCAAGAAGGAGTCCATCGAGGACACCGCTCGCGTGCTGGGCCGCATGTATGACGGTATCGAGTACCGCGGCTTCGCTCAAGAGATTGTTGAGGACTTGGGCGCAAACGCAGGCGTTCCAGTTTGGAACGGCCTGACCACCGAGTTCCACCCAACCCAGATGATTGCAGACATGCTCACTGTAGAGGAGAACTTCCCACAGGGCCTGAGGGGTCTGAAGCTGGTCTTCATGGGCGATGCAGGCAACAACGTTGCAAACTCCCTCATGGTTGTCTGTGCAAAGCTCGGCATGCACTTCGTCGCTTGTGGCCCGAAGGCACAGATGCCAGAAGATGGCCTGGTCGAGGAGTGCACCAAGATTGCAGCCGAGACCGGCGGCTCCGTCACTCTGACCGAAGACGTCAAGGAAGCCTGCACCGACGCTCACGTCATCTACACCGACATCTGGCTGTCCATGGGTGAGCCGGCTGAGCTCTGGGAGGAGCGCGTCAAGCTGCTCGAGCCATACCGTGTCACCAAGGATGTCATGGCAATGGCTGCCGACGACGCCATCTTCATGCACTGCCTGCCTTCCTTCCACGATGTCAAGACCGTCATTGGCAAGGAAATCTCCGAGAAGCTCGGCGTTAGCGAGATGGAGGTCTCCGACGAGGTCTTCGAGTCCGCTTACTCCAAGGTCTTCGATGAGGCAGAGAATCGTCTGCACACCATCAAGGCGGTCATGTACGCCACCTTGTCCTAGAAAATCAAGGTCTTTTCACCAGGAGAAAGTGCAATGGATAAGCGACGTGTTGTCGTTGCCCTCGGTGGCAACGCCCTTGGAAACACCCCAACCGAGCAGCTGGAAGCAATCCGCCAGACCGCCGACTCAATCGTTGACCTCATCGAGGCCGGCCACGAGGTCGTGGTTACCCACGGCAACGGTCCACAGGTTGGCATGATCAAGGTTTCCTCCGACTTCTCACACCAGGAGGGAACCACGCCAGAGATTCCTTTCGCCGAGTGCGGTGCAATGTCCGAAGGCTACATCGGATACCACCTCCAGCAGGCCATTGAGAATGTGCTGCGCATGCGGAACCTAGAGCGCGACTGCTATTCCCTCATCACGCAGACGGTTGTCGACGAAAACGACCCGGCTTTTGATAACCCAACCAAGCCCATCGGTGTGTACTACAGCGAGGAAGAGGCAAAGCGGTTGGCTAAGGAAACCGGCAACACCTACGTCGAGGATTCCGGCCGCGGCTGGCGTTGGGTCATTGCCTCGCCACTTCCTATCGAGGTTGTAGAGGCAAAGAGCATCGCCAACATCCTGGGCTCCGGTGGCATTGCCATCGCAGCCGGTGGTGGCGGCATCCCAGTAGTCCGCAAGGAAGGCCAGCTCAGCGGTGTCACCGCAGTCATCGATAAGGACCGCACCGCGGCTCTTATCGCTCAGCAGATTGAGGCAGACACCCTGTTGATTCTCACCGCAGTTGACTACGCCTACTCCGGCTTTAACACCCCAGAACAAAAGGCTCTGGAGAAGGTCACCGTTGACGAGGTACAGAAGCTGATTGATGATGCAGCCTTTGCACCAGGCTCAATGCTGCCGAAGGTGGAAGCCTGCTTGGAGTTCGCCCGTTCGGGCGCCGGCCGTCGAGCAATCATCACCTCGCTCGAACATGCCGGTGAAGCCATGACTGGTTCCGTCGGAACCGTTATAACCTCTTAGGAGAAATTTATTGGCCGGGTAAGACAGTATGTGCTGGCTTCCCCGGCCTTTTATCACATGAAAGGAAGGCGCCATGACCGCGCCAATGAAAGAGAAGGATACAGACCCCAAGAAGAGGCGGAGGTTTCACTTCTCAGTTCCGTCTGCTTTTACGATTCTGTTTGCCCTGACGGTCATCTCTGCAATCGCCACCTGGCTGGTTCCGGCAGGCTCGTATTCGAAGCTGATGTATGACCCTGACTCGGGCAAGCTGAACGTGACCAACCCTGATGGTTCGGTCGACGTTCTGGACGCTACGCAGAAGACTCTCGATAGCCTGGGCGTGCAGATCAACATCGATCAGTTCACCTCTGGTGCACTGACGCAGGCAGTTTCCGTCCCGGGCACTTATGAGCATGTCACGCAGAACCCGGCTGGTCTGTGGGATATCCCGGTCAGCATGGTGCAGGGCACCATCGAGGCCGTTGACATCATCGTGTTCATCCTCGTGCTGGGTGGCCTCATTGGCGTGGTCCGCGCAACGGGCGCTTTCGAGTCGGGCCTGGTCGCACTGACCAAGAAGACGAAGGGGCACGAGTTCCTGCTCGTCGTCGTGGTCTCCGTGCTGATGGTGATGGGCGGTTCCGCCTGTGGCTTGGAGGAGGAAGCTGTTGCTTTTTACCCAATCCTCGCCCCAATCTTTATCTCGCTAGGCTATGACGCCATCGTCGTGGTGGGCGCCATCTTCCTGGCAGGTTCCATGGGTACGGCGTTCTCTACGATTAACCCGTTCTCGGTTGTTATCGCGTCGAACGCGGCGGGTATCAACTTCACAGACGGCATCGTATGGCGTCTGGTCGGCTGTGTCGTCGGCGGCATCGTGGTGATTAGCTACATGGCTTGGTATGCGCGTCGCCTCAAGGCAGACCCGAACTTCTCCTATGTCCTGGAGGATAAGGAAGTCTTTGAGGGCCAGTGGTCCATGGACGCCACCGGTGACGTTAAGAAGTTCGACCTTCGTCAGAAGGTCATCCTCATCCTCTTCGCTATCGCGTTCCCGTTGATGGTCTGGGGTGTTATGTCCCAGGGCTGGTGGTTCCCAACGATGGCGGCCGCATTCCTCACGGTGGCCCTGGCCATCATGTTCATTGCGGCAACCGGTGAGAATCGCTTGGGCGAAGCTGAGCTTTGCGACGCCTTCACTGAGGGTGCTTCCAGCCTGGTCGGCGTTTCCCTGATTATCGGTCTGGCCCGCGGCATCAACCTGGTGCTCAATGATGGTCATATCTCCGATACACTGCTGAACTCTGCAACCAACCTGGTTGAGGGAATGCATGGTCCAGTCTTCATCATCATGCTGATGATCATCTTCTTCCTGCTGGGCTTCGTTGTTCCTTCCTCCTCCGGCCTAGCTGTGCTGTCCATGCCGATTATGGCGCCGCTGGCAGATACGGTGGGCATCGACCGTTGGATTGTGGTCTGTGCTTATCAGTGGGGACAGTATGCAATGCTGTTCATCTGCCCGACCGGCCTGGTCATGGCAACGCTGCAGATGCTGAAGATGAAGTACACGCACTGGCTGCGCTTCGTCTGGCCGATGATGGTCTTCCTTCTGGTCTTCGGCGGCATCATGCTGGTAACTCAGGTGCTGATTTACTCCTAAGCTGTGGCTCGAGGGTGGAGGCCCTCAGGCTCAGTGTTTAGTGCCTCCCGCTTGGCTTTCTTCTCCACTCAATTGTTAGAGGAGGGCCGCGGGAGGCACTTTGCGTTTTGGAGCGATATAAAAGACTCCTCGTATATATTGCAGTGCCTTGCATAACTTGTTATTGTTTCCCGCATGAGTATTTCAGTAGCCATCGCGGGCGTTTCCGGATATGCAGGCGGCGAGATTCTGCGCCTACTCTTGTCCCATCCAGCATATTTGTCCGGTAAGCTGCGGATTGGCGCCCTCTGTGGTCACTCCACAGCCGGGCAACCGGTGGCGCAGGTCGTGCCAAATGCGCCGCAGGTGTGGGGGAATACTATTCAAGACATTGCGGCGGAAAACCTGCTTGGCCATTCGGTGGTCTTCCAGGCGCTGCCGCACGGGCACTCGGCGAAGTTGGCGCGGGAGATTGAGGCGGCGTCGCAAAGCACCGGCGTCGCAGCGCCGGTGTTGATTGATTGCGCGGCCGACTTTCGCCTCCGCAGCGAAGAGGACTGGCGGGAATTCTATGACGGGGATTACGCGGGCGCATGGCCTTATGGCATCCCAGAGCTGCCTGGAAACCGCGCACAGCTGCAGGGGGCATCGCAGGTAGCGGTGCCGGGATGCTTTCCCACCGCCGTGACTTTGGGTGCTGTGCCGGCCTTGGCGCAGGAGCTCATCGAACCTGAGCTCAACGTGGTTGCGGTTACTGGCGTTTCCGGCGCCGGCAAGAAGGCCGCAGTGGGGTTGCTTGGTGCTGAGACCATGGGCAGTTTGCGCGCCTATTCGCCGGGCGGCACGCACCGTCATACCCCGGAGATGGTGCAGAACCTGGCGCCTTTCGTGCACGGTGACGCTGAGCTCAACCTCAGCTTTACTCCGGTCTTGGCCCCGCTGGTGCGGGGGATTTTGGCAACTATCAGCGCTCCTCTTGCTGGAGGAGTGGATGCCTCCCAGGTGCACAAAGCCTTCGCGGACTTCTACAAGGACGAGCCTTTTTGCCTAGTTTTGCCAGGAGGAATCCAGCCAGAAACGCAGAACGTAGTGGGCTCCAACATGGTGCATATCCAGGCCCATGTGGACGGTCGTGCCCGACGATTGCTCATCACTGTTGCGCTCGACAATCTGACCAAGGGTACCGCCGGTGCCGCCGTTCAATGTATGAATCTCGCGCTAGGGCTTGAAGAAGCCGCCGGCCTGCCACAGGCGGCCGTCGCGCCCTAGGCGGTTATTAATAGCCACCTTTTTAATTAGGAGAAGATCATGTCTCTATCACCCACCACGCCAGGAGTGCCCGTGACCAAACCAACTGGCGTTACCGCGCCGAAAGGTTTTGTGGCGGGAGCAACCACTGCTGGGATTAAGCCATCTGGAAAATCAGATATGGCGCTCGTTGTAAATCAAGGCCCACATTTTAATGCAGCGGCGGTATTTACCCGCAACCGGGTCGTTGCCTCACCGGTAAAACTTTCCAAGGCCGCCGTCGCAGACGGGCAGGTAAGGGCCGTGTTGTATAACTCGGGCAACGCCAACGCCTGTAACGGGAAGCAAGGCGACAAAGATGCCCAAGCCATGGTGGATGAACTTGCTGCTCTAACTGGAATTGTCGGGCAAGATATCGCTGTATGCTCCACAGGGCTGATTGGCGAGCCTTTGCCGATGAATAAAACATTGGGCGGCGTTCGCGGCGTCGTGGGGCAACTCAGCTCAGAAGGAGGTCACGCTGCCGCCGAGGCGATAATGACCACCGATACCGTGGCGAAGGAAGCTGTGGTGCACGGTGGTGGATGGACTTTGGGTGCGATGGGCAAGGGCGTGGGCATGATGGCGCCCTCGCTTGCAACGATGCTCGTGTGCCTGACAACCGACGCCGCGGCCACGCCTGCCGCGCTGCAGCAAGCGCTGCACAGTGCATGCGATGCGACCTTCAATACCTTAGATATTGATGGCTCGACCTCGACTAATGACACCGTCATCATCTTGGCAAATGGTGCATCGGGCATCGAGCCTTCGCAGGAAGAGCTCGACGATGCTGTTCTTAAAGCCTGTGCCGATATCGCGGATCAGCTGCAGGCCGACGCGGAAGGGGTGACCAAGCGCGTCAAAATCACCGTCGAGGGCACCACTGACGATGCGCAGGCGCTTGCCGCTGCGCGGACGCTGGGCCGGGATAACCTGTTCAAGTGTGCGATGTTTGGCTCCGATCCCAATTGGGGCCGCGTCCTTGCGGCAGTGGGCATGGCGGACGCGGATATGGATCCGGAAAACATTTCTGTTGCCTTCAACAATCAGCCTGTCTGCATCAACTCCACGGGCGCGCCCGGCGCGCGCGAGGTGGACCTTTCAGGAATCGATATTGACGTCCACGTTCACTTAGGTCTTAACGGGCCAGGCCGAGCATTTGTACGGACTACGGATCTGTCTCATCAGTACGTCGAAATCAACTCGGCCTATAGCTCTTAGCTTCGGGGAATAGGCAAAGGCGAGGAGACTATGCAGTTAACGAACTTGGATCGGGCCACGGTCTTGGCGGAGGCACTGCCGTGGCTCCAGCATTATCGCGACAAAATAGTCGTGGTGAAGTATGGCGGCAACGCCATGGTGGATGAGCGGCTCAAGGCGGCGTTCGCGGCAGACATGGTTTTTCTGCGCGCGGTGGGCGCGAAGCCGATTGTCGTCCACGGCGGCGGCCCGCAGATCAATCAGATGCTGGGCAGGCTCGGCATCGAGGGCGAATTCAAAGGTGGCTTTCGGGTAACCACCCCGGAGGTGATGGAAGTCGTACGGATGGTCTTGTTTGGCCAGGTGGGCAGGGGATTGGTCAACCTCATCAACTCCCACGGGCCCTACGCGGTGGGCACTTCGGGCGAGGACGCAGGACTATTTCGCGCCCGAAAGCGCCTGGTCAACATCGATGGGCGGCTGACAAACATTGGTTTGGTCGGCGATATTACCGACGTCAACCCCGAAGCCTTGATGGACATCGTGGATGCGGGAAGGATTCCCGTGGTGTCAACCATTGCGCCCGGTAGGGATGGCGAGGTTTATAACGTGAATGCGGATACCGCGGCGGGTGCGCTCGCTAGCGCTGTGGGCGCGGAAAGGCTCGTGGTCCTAACCAACGTGGAGGGCCTTTATACCGACTGGCCAGATTCCGATTCTTTGGTCTCCAAGATTGAGTGCAGCGAGCTTTCGCAGCTCTTGCCCACCTTAGACAGCGGGATGATTCCCAAGATGGAGGCCTGCCTTAAAGCAGTGGAGGCAGGGGTAAATGCGGCCCACGTTTTCGATGGCCGCACCGAGCATGCGGTGGTCCTAGAGCTGCTGACCTCCGGCGGCATCGGAACGATGATTCTGCCTGATAACTATGACCGCGCTGATTATCCGGAAGGAACGGTCTTTAGAAAGGACGATAACGCATGACTTCGCTTATAAAGCGGTGGAACGAGGCGATCACGAATACCTAGGGCGCTCCGCCGCTCGGATTGGTCTCAGGTGCAGGATCTACCGTGGTTGATGAAGAGGGGAAGTCCTACATCGACATGCTGGCCGGCATTGCGGTCAATTCACTAGGCTACGGGCATCCTGCCGTAGTTCAGGCGGTAAGCCAGCAGGTGGCTAAGTTGGCGCACGTATCCAATCTTTTTGCTAGCGAGCCTGTGGTTGAGGTTGCACAGAAGCTCGAGGCTCGGGTGGGCGATAGCGATGCCCGGGTATTCTTCTGCAACTCCGGTACCGAGGCCAACGAGGCTGCGTTCAAGGTAGCGCGCTTGACTGGAAAGAAGCGGGTGCTGGCGGCGCACCACGGATTCCACGGGCGTACTATGGGCGCGCTCGCGATGACGGGGCAGCCGGGCAAACGGGCGCCTTTCGAGCCGCTGCCAGCTGGCGTGGAATTTTATCCCTATGGCGACATTGAATATCTGCGCACATTGGTGGAGCAGGATCCAGCCAATACCGCGGCAATCATTTTGGAGCCTATCCAAGGCGAAACCGGAGTGATTCCCGCGCCGGATGGATTTCTGGTTAAGGTGCGCCAGTTATGCGATGAATATGGGCTCCTCTTGATTGTTGATGAGGTTCAGACTGGCGTCGGGCGTACTGGTGACTTCTTCGCTTTCCAGTCCGCGGGAATCTTGCCCGATGTGATCACCATGGCCAAAGGCTTGGGGGCGGGCCTGCCCATCGGCGCGACCATCGTACGGGGCGCGGCGAAGGATTTGCTTACTCCGGGGAGCCACGGCACGACCTTTGGCGGCAATCCCGTTGCGTGTGCGGCGGCAAATGCGGTACTGGACACTATCGACGCCGCGTTCATTTCTGAGGTACGCAACAAGGGAGAGCGGCTCGCAGAACGCGTAGCTGCGTTGCCTGGCGTAGTAGAAGTGCGCGGTCGCGGCCTGATGCTGGGCGTGGTGCTGGAACGCCCTGTGGCCAAACAGGTGGTCAGCGCCGGCTTCAAGCACGGAGTAATTGTGAATGCGCCGAATGATTCCGTCGTGCGGTTGACGCCGCCGCTGGTGATTGAAGAGGCAGAGCTGGACGCCGCGGTTAACCGCTTTGCGCTGGCGCTTTCCGACGCCACCGTCAGCTAAAGCGCCACGTGTCCGGCGAGAGGTTTATGCTCGGGAACATGAAGAACCTAAACACCACAAAGCTTGTTTGTATTGGCCTGGGTCACGTTGGATCCTCGGTCCTTGCTTATGCCATGGAGTCCGGCCTTTTCGCGGATATCGCCGCAATCGATGTCAACGATAAGGTGGCACACGGTGAGGCGCTGGACCATGATCAATCCACCGGCGTGCCTGGCGTTGACCATATCCACGTCCACGCCGGTACCTACGCGGACTGCGCTGATGCTGATCTCATCATCGTATCTGCCGGTGCGTCCATGCAGCCGGACCCGGACAATCCGGGTTCTGCTCCTGACCGTGCCGAGTTGGCAGTTTCTTCCGGCCACGTTATTCGCAACGTCATGGAAGGCATCACTGCCCATACGAGTGAAGCGGTCATCCTGTTTATCACCAATCCTCTGGACGCAATGGTTACCCTTGCGCACCGCGAGTTCGACTACCCGCGCGAGCTACTCTTTGGTACCGGCACCATGCTCGATTCAGCGCGTCTGCGCTGGGCTATAGGGCGCGAGCTCGGTATCGATCCAAAGTCTGTCACCGGTTACATGATGGGTGAACATGGCATGACGGCCTTCCCAGTGCTGTCGAAAATGAACGTCCAGGGCTTGGGCTGGGAAGAACTCGAAGAGCTCCACCAGGGCTCGCTACCAGGTAAGGAAGAGCTCAAAGAAACCGTCGTCGGCGCGGCCTACGACGTCTTCAATGCAAAGGGCTGGACCGACGCTGGTGTGGCACGTTCCGCGGTAGCGATTGCGCGATCGATCATGCTGGATGAGAAGGCGGTTCATCCGGTCTGCTCCATGCTGGAGGGGGAATACGGCATCGACGATGTTGCGCTTTCCATGCCATCGGTTGTCGGCCGCGGCGGTGTCGAAAAGCGCTTGGCCCCCAAGCTCGATGAATGGGAGACCCAGAAGTTGGCTGAGTCCGCAAGCTATATCCGCGCAACTTTCGAGCGTACGCAGAGTTAATGGCTCCCGCCGGGACAATTCCGGAATCCTTCACGCTGAAGGTTTATGCTTGAAAGCGAATTTAATGCACTAAGACTTAGCGCATTTGAGGATATCGGATTGCCGGCATGAGTTTTAAGGAGAATTCTTTAGCGATGACAACGACGCCGACCACGCGCAATGCGCGCCAAGCCAAGATCCTGGAAATTCTGGATCGCACCCGTGTCACCAGCCAGGTGCAGCTTTCTGAGCTGCTGCTTGATGAGGGAATCGACATTACCCAGGCAACCCTTTCGCGCGATCTTGACGAGCTCGGCGCGAAGAAAGTAAAGCGCGGTGGCGGGCGTTCCTTCTATATGGTCGGCGGAGAGCTGGAGCAATTCGAAGACCAGCTTAACGGACCCCGCGAGAAGCTGCGCCGCATGCTCGACGAACTTGTTGTCTCGCATGATCATTCAGGAAACATCGCCATGCTGCGCACTCCAGCCGGCGCTGCGCAGTATTTGGCCTCCTTTATTGACCGCGTTGGTTTGAGCGATGTAGTCGGCTGCATTGCTGGTGATGACACTATTTTCGTCCTCGCGCGCGAGTCGACCACCGGCGAGGAACTTGCGAAGAAGCTCACAGCACGCGACGTCTAGGTTTTATACGTTCTATTGTATAATATTAACGATAGCTCGAAGATAACCAAAGGAGAATGATTATGAGCGCACGTGTTGTACTGGCTTATTCCGGCGGACTGGATACGTCCGTGGCGATCCCTTACCTGGCTAAGATGACCGGCGGCGACGTTGTTGCTGTCTCTCTTGACCTTGGCCAGGGTGGCGAGGATATGGAGTCGGTACGCCAACGCGCCCTCGATTGCGGCGCGGTCGAGTCCATCGTCATTGACGCTAAGGATGAATTCGCAGAAGAGTACTGCCTGCCTACCATCAAGGCTAACGGCATGTACATGAAGCAGTACCCGCTCGTTTCTGCGATTTCCCGCCCGCTTATCACCAAACACCTCGTGAAAGCTGCGCAGGAGCACGGCGGAACACATGTTTCCCACGGTTGCACAGGTAAAGGTAACGATCAGGTCCGCTTCGAGGTTTCCTTCCGCGCACTCGATCCTTCGCTAGAGATCATCGCGCCAGCGCGTGACTACGCCTGGACTCGTGACAAGGCAATCGCCTTCGCAGAGGAGATCAACCTGCCGATTGAGCAGTCCGCATCCTCGCCATTTTCTATTGACCAAAACGTGTGGGGCCGCGCGGTAGAAACCGGCTTTTTGGAGGATCTGTGGAATCCGCCAACAAAGGATCTTTACGCCTACACCGAGGATCCGGCATTGGGTAACGCCCCCGATGAGGTCATCATTTCCTTTGAAAAAGGCAAGCCCGTCGCCATCGACGGCAAGCCGGTGACCGTTCTGGAAGCAATCGAAGAGCTCAATCGCCGCGCGGGTGCACAAGGCGTCGGCCGTCTCGACATGGTTGAGGACCGGCTCGTGGGCATCAAGTCCCGCGAGGTCTACGAGGCCCCGGGTGCCATGGTGCTCATCAAGGCTCACGAGGCGCTGGAGGATGTCACCGTCGAGCGTGAGCTCGCACGTTATAAGCGCCTGACCGACGCTCGCTGGAGCGAAGAGGTCTACGACGGCCTCTGGTACTCGCCGCTGAAGCGTTCCCTGGACGCCTTCATCGAGTCCTCCCAGGAGAACGTCACCGGCGATATCCGCATGGTTCTCCACGCCGGCACCGCAACTGTCAATGGTCGCCGCTCGGGTGAGTCTCTGTACTCCTTCGACTTGGCCACCTATGACACTGGCGACGCCTTCGATCAGTCCGCGGCCAAGGGCTTTGTCCAGCTGCACGGCTTGTCCACCCAGATCTCCAACCAGCGTGACCGCGACGGCGGCTTCCCAACCGGAAAGAAATAATGCATAAGACTAACGAGGGCGCATTGTGGGGCGGCCGCTTTACCGGCGGCCCGTCCGAGGCAATGTTTGCCCTGTCCGTATCTACTCACTTCGACTGGGTCTTGGCGCCATATGATGTCCTGGCTTCCAAGGCACACGCCAAGGTGCTGCACAAAGCAGGCCTGCTTTCCGACGCCGACCTGCAGACCATGCTCGATGGCCTGACACAGCTGGGGGAGAAGGTAGCCTCCGGCGAGTTTCGCCCGTTGCCCACCGACGAGGACGTCCACGGTGCGATGGAGCGCGGGCTTATCGACATCGTCGGGCCTGAGGTCGGCGGCCGCCTGCGCGCGGGTCGTTCCCGCAACGACCAGGTAGCAACCCTGTTTCGCATGTGGGTCCGCGATGCCATTCGCGATATTGCTCTGCAGGTCACTGACCTGGTGGATGCTTTGTCTCAGCAGGCAGCAGCGCACCCGGAGGCAATCATGCCGGGTAAGACTCACTCGCAGGCAGCGCAGCCGATCTTGTTGGCACACCAGCTGCTGGCGCACGCGCAACCTTTGCTTCGCGACGTCGATCGCTTAAAGGATCTGGACAAGCGCCTTGCTGTATCGCCTTATGGCTCTGGCGCGCTTGCGGGTTCTTCGCTGCACCTCGACCCAGAGGCAATAGCTACGGAGCTGGGCTTCGATTCTGCTGCGGAGAACTCTCTGGACGGAACCTCATCGCGTGACTTTGCCTCGGAGGCAGCTTTCGTCTTGGCACAGATCGCGGTCGATATGTCTCGCCTGGCGGAAGAAATCATCTATTGGTGCACTCCGGAATACGGTTACGTCACCCTGGATGATGCTTGGTCGACCGGTTCTTCCATCATGCCGCAGAAGAAGAATCCCGATGTTGCGGAGCTAACCCGTGGTAAGACGGGCCGCCTCATTGGCAACCTTTCCGGATTGCTGGCCACACTGAAGGCACAGCCTTTGGCCTATAACCGTGACCTGCAAGAGGATAAAGAGCCGATTGTTGACTCGGTGGCGCAGCTCAATCTGCTGCTGCCAGCCATGACCGGCCTGGTTTCTACCTTGGAATTCCACGAAGACCGCATGCGTGAGCTTGCCCCACGTGGATTCACTCTGGCAACGGACCTCGCCGAGTGGATGGTTCGCCAAGGCGTTCCGTTCCGCGAGGCACATGAGGCTTCGGGCGCGTGCGTTCAGATTGCCGAGGCAAGGGGAGTGGACCTGGTGGACCTCAGCGATGAGGAGCTCGCCGGCGTCGATAAGCGCTTGCTCCCTGCAGTGCGTGACGTACTCACCATCGATGGTGCGGTGGCCTCGCGTTCTACCAAGGGTGGAACCGCAGGTATGCGGGTCGCTGAACAGCGTGAACGCGTTGACGAGATTGCCGCGGAATTTAAGAAATGGGCACAGGCTTCGGTGATCCCAGAAGCTTAAGCCAGTGGAGCCGGTCATCTTCAGGGAGTGAAGACGGCCGGCTTTTCGCTTGTGCATTTCGCATCGCTGGGTTGGAGCCGCCGGCCGAAGCGCCGAGTGTAGGATTAACGCCATGAGTCTTGATCCACAACTTCTAGAGATTTTGGTCTGCCCCCAAGATAAAGGGCCGCTGACCTATAACGAGGATGCACAGGTTCTGGTCAATGAGCGTCTCGGCATTGCCTATCCCATCGAGGACGACATCCCAGTGATGCTAGCTGATCACGCAAAAGCATGGCCTGCACAAGCAGAGGCCTAACAAACTTTTCTGCACCTCGAATCTAGGAAGAAATTAGGAAGACCTTTATGAACATTATTGACGAGCTGTCTTGGCGCGGCCTCATCAACCAGTCCACCGACCTCGACGCACTGCGCGAAGAGTGCGAAAAGCCGATTACCCTGTACTGCGGTTTCGACCCGACGGGGGATTCCCTTCACGCAGGGCACCTAGTGCCGATGATTATGCTGCGCCGCTTCCAGGAATTTGGCCACCGTCCGATCACCGTTGCTGGTGGTGCGACCGGCACTATTGGTGACCCACGCGACGTCGGCGAGCGTTCCATGCTCAGCATGGACGTCATCGAGCAGAACCTGCAGGCAATCCAGAAGCAGCTGCGTCGTTTTGTGGACTTCGAAGGCGAGAACGCCGCCATCATGGTTAACAACGCTGATTGGACCATGAACCTTTCCGTTATCGACTTCCTGCGTGATATCGGAAAGAACTTTTCGCTGAACACGATGCTTGACCGCGATACCGTCAAGCGCCGCTTGGAATCCGACGGAATTTCCTACACCGAGTTCTCCTACATGCTTTTGCAGTCCAACGACTACGTACACCTGCACCGTGAATACGACTGCGTGCTGCAGATCGGCGGCGGCGATCAGTGGGGCAACATTGTCTCTGGTGTCGATCTGAACCGTCGCATGGATAACGCTAAGGTCCATGCGCTCACCGTTCCGCTCGTTACCGACGCCCAAGGCCAGAAGTTCGGTAAGTCCACCGGCGGCGGCAAGTTGTGGCTGGATCCTGAAAAGACCTCTGCTTACTCCTGGTACCAGTACTTCCTTAACGCTGGCGACTCTGTCGTCATTGACTACCTGCGTTGGTTCACCTTCCTGACTCAGGAAGAAATCGCGGAGTACGAGAAGGCCGTGGCGGAAGAGCCATACAAGCGCGCTGCGCAGCGTCGCCTGGCTCAGGAGATGACCAACATGGTTCATGGTGAAGAGGCAACCAAGGCAGTCGAGCTTGCTGCCCAGGCACTCTTCGGTAAGGCGGAGCTTAAAGAACTGGATGAAAAGACCCTGGCGGGTGCGTTGTCTGAAACCACAGTCGCTGAGATTACGGAAGGCGAGCCGCGGACCATCGTTGACCTTCTGGTGGCTTCTGGTCTGGCTGACTCCAAGGGCGCTGCACGCCGCACCATTAAGGAAGGTGGCGCTTACGTCAACAACCAGCGCATTGAATCGGATGACTGGGAGCCTGCAGCAGAGGACCTACTGCATGGCACCTGGCTCGTCCTACGCCGCGGCAAGAAGAACTTTGCGGGCGCACGCCTGGCTTAAAGGCCTCTAGCGCGACAAGTCGTGAGAACCGTCCACCAAAGGTGGGCGGTTTTCGTGTTTGACCTGGCGATTTGTCAACCTTTAGGGGCGTGCGTATATTTATCGAAGTCGCCGCGACAAGCGGTCGGCGGAGAGATTAACTCTTGGTTGACAAGATATCGACTTGTTAGCTAAAGTATGAACTCCAGTCGCTTAGAGAAACAGCAGGTTAAATGTTGTTGAACTAATGCGAATGATGTCTGAGAACTCAATAGTGTGCCAA
>NZ_KV793705.1:0-206 GCF_001808545.1 Corynebacterium sp. HMSC077D03 | reverse complement strand
ATCCGCACTCGTTCCTACCGCGCCCATGGATTGGCGCACACCCAACGACGAGCAATAGCTCCTAAAGGCTTGTGAGGTGTACACACTGCCGTGATCGGAATGGAATACAGCCCCGTCAAGACTGCCACGCACACCGTGCGCGTGGGCTATTGCATCGACGACCAGTGACACTCGCATGTGGTCTGCGAGCGCATAACCTGCAAGTT
>NZ_KV793704.1:49938-85074 GCF_001808545.1 Corynebacterium sp. HMSC077D03 | reverse complement strand
AGGTGTCTACCAAACAGGGGTCAGGTCCTTTCATCAATGAGGGTACCCACCACTACACCACCGATACAGGTAGGCTGGGTGAGGTTATTAGCGTTAAATCACTACCTGAAGGGTGAGATACTCCAACCATGATCCAATTCGTCGTAGGCGCCGCCGCAGGTTATGTCTTTGGCACCAAGGCCGGCCGCAAGCGTTATCACCAGATCAAGGGCGCATACGAAAAAGCGATCAACTCCCCCGTCACCAAGAACGCAGTAAACGCCACCCGCAAGGCAGTGGCAAACAAGCTCGATCCAGAACCCCGCATGAAAGAGGTAAAGGATCTAAGCCGCGGCCGCCGCGTCAAAGGAAACCAGCTAGACGGCCACGACCGTATCTACGAGCCCGACGAAGACTAATTAGGCTGCGGCCCACGAAACGCCCTGTCATTGAGCTCGCGGCGGGCCTGCTCGAGGGCGACGAGGTCGGCGAAAAGCGAGTTATAAGCTTGCTCGTCGTCGGAGGGGCGCATGCGACCTAGTTGGGCCTTGATTTGGGCTACTTGGTCGCCCACGCGGGCTTCCTGGAGGCGGGAAAGCACGCTGTCAGCATAAACCTCCCAAGCCTTGGGATCGGACTCATCGCCCACCTTGATCGGTTCCACAGCAAGCTCACTGACAAAGTTGCGCGCAGTGAGATCGATCATCTCCCCTGCCACAGCGGCGATCCATTCCACGCTGGGCAGGTTGGCGCCGGCAGCAACGCCACCGACAGTAGAGATTGCCTCGCGGATGATGCGGTAAGACTCGTTCGAGTACGCATCGGCGGTAATCCCGTCGAAGTAAGAACCGGCAAGGCCCGGGTACTGCAAGGCCAGCTTTAGGGCCTCCCGCTGCGGCCACAGGTGGGTCTCACGGGGGCTTGGCACGTGGAAGACCGGAGTGTTCTGTTGTGCGGGAGCGGGCGTGCCGGCTTTGATCGGGGCGTCGGCAAGCCGTGCCTTCTTGTCCTTTTTCTTAGGCCGGCGAGCCTCCTGCTGGACCTGCTGCAGGACTTCCTCCGGGTTGGGCCAACCCACCCAGCCAGCTAGGCGGCGGGCGTACTCACGCTGCAGCGGGGCGTCGCGAATCTGTGCCACCACGGGCACCGCACGACGCAATGCTTGCAGACGCCCCTCTGCGGTATCGATGCGGTATTCGCTAAGCACCGACTGGATGACGAACTCGAACATCGGGATGCGGTCCGCGATGAGCTCACGCACCGCGGCGTCGCCCTTGGCCAGGCGCAGATCGCAAGGGTCCATGCCCTCAGGGGCCACGGAAACGAAGGACTGACCAGTAAAAGATTGCTCGCCCTGGAAGGCGCGCATCGCGGCTTTCTGCCCCGCCTCATCACCGTCGAAGGTGTAGATGAGCTCGCCGTTGAAGTAGGAATCATCCAGCATCAACCTGCGCAGGACCTGCAGGTGATCGCCGCCGAACGCGGTGCCACAGCTGGCCACGGCGGTCTTCACGCCCGCGGCATACATCGCCATGACGTCGGTGTAGCCCTCCACCACCACCGCCTGGTGTGCTTCCGCGATGTTGCGCTTGGCCAAATCCAGGCCGAAGAGCACCTTGGACTTGTGGTAGAGCATGGTCTCGGACGTGTTCATGTACTTGCCCAGGTTGTCATCCTCAAAAAGCTTGCGGGCGCCAAAGCCGATGACGTTGCCCGAAAGGTCCTTGATGGGCCACAGCAGGCGCCGATGAAAGCGGTCAATAGGCCCGCGCTTGCCCATCTTGGAAATGCCAGCAGCCTCTAGCTCCTCAAAGGAAAAGCCCATGCGCAGAAGGTGCTTGGTGGCAGTGTCCCACCCCTCCGGGGCATAACCACACTCAAAGTCATAGATGATCTCACGGCCAAAGCCACGATCGAGTAGGAACTCGCGCGCCTTGGCTGCTTGCGGGGTCTCTAGCTGCTCTCGGTAGAACTGGTGTGCCGCCTTGTTCGCCGCGATAAGGCGCTGCCGAGTGCCAGGTTTTTCGTTGCGATTGCCGGTGCTGCCGCCTTGGTAATTGATGTGGTAGCCAATCTTTTGAGCCACCGCCTCGACTGCTTCGGGGAAAGAGACCTGCTCCATTTCCATCAGGAAGCTAAAAACATCGCCGCCCTTGCCCGTGGAAAAGCAGTGATAATAACCGCGTTGCGGGCGCACGTGGAAGGAAGGCGTTTTCTCTTCCTTGAAGGGCGACAGACCCTTCAAGGAGTCATAACCAGCTGGTTTGAGCTGTACATACTCGCCCACTATTTCTTCCAAAGGCGCGCGTTCACGGATTGCTTGGATGTCGCTCTCCGGAATTCTGCCTTGTGCCATGCGCTAAAGACTACCCCGCTTGTGGGTTGCTGGCTTGCCTTGGGGTGCAGATGCAGTTGCCCAACAACTACAGATGGAAAAGCTGCTGGAAAGAACAGAAATTTACCCACCCTTGGGGTAGACAAAAAGCGGCAAAAGCCAAACCTGGAAAATGCAGAAGGTCCGAGTGTTTTCCCAGTGCTAGCTAGATTTTCATTGCAGGAAAATCCCTGCAAAGATGGGGGTATGGCCAATCCCCCCTCCTCCAAGAAGAAGCCCTTAGCCGTCCTCGGCAGCTTGCTCTTAGTCGCAGCCGCTGGCTACTTCGGAATCGACCTTGGCAGTGATTCTGGTAGCTCGCAGTCCACGAGTTCAACTGCAAGCTCCGCTTCATCATCCAACGCCGCGAATTTTTCCGGACACTACGCCTCGTGCGCGATGGATACCCTGCCCGAGGAAGCAGAAGAAACGGCCGAGGATATCTTGGCAGGCGGGCCCTACGACCATCCGAATAATGACAACAAGCGTTTTGGAAACTACGAGGGCGTACTGCCCAAAGAGTCCAAGAACTACTACCGCGAATACACCGTGGATTCGCCCGGCCTAAACCACCGCGGCGCCAAGCGCATCGTCACCGGCGGCGGCAGCGAAACCGACCCCGATGTCTGGTACTACACCGACGATCACTACGAATCCTTCTGCGAGATCCCCGATGCTGAATAATCTCTCCAAAGTTCTAATCACTCAGCCGCTTGAAAGCCGCGCAGATCTGTATTCCGCGCTCGGCACCATCCGTGGCTGCAATACCTGCACTGCCCCGCACAACCTCGACGACTTGGCGGACTTCCTGCGCGAGCACAAAGTGGAAACCATCGTGTCCTCAGCATGGAAGCTGTCCACCACTGACACCGCGGCGGTTCTCGAGGTGCTCGGGGACAACGGCGTTCGTCTCTTCCGCTGATCTTCTTGCACTGGGAGCTCCAAGTTCACCTGCCCATACCAGTCAAAGCGCAGTAAGTAGTAAGACTTCCAACCAAAACTCTAACCTCACTCTTCAGTCAACAGGGGTGCCGTGTCTACGTCTCATTTCTGCAAATAAAAAGAAAATGCGATGGCCCAGAATACGCGGTTAAAATGTAGTTTTATCTGGAATCGCAGCTCGGATTTTCGAATGGACTTAGATTTGTTCGAATTCATCAACTCACAATGTCTACCCCCACATGTAGATTGCGAGATAATCAAATTAGAGGAGGTACACCATGTCATTGACCATCAGTCGAACAAACAATTCAGAATTGCAAACTCGTAGAAAAATGCTCACTCATCAGCTCGTGGATAAGTACTCTTCTATAGAGGGACAACCAATCACTCGACGCGATCTGCGAGACCTAGCCTCCATGGGATGTCTCACTCTTGAAGAGCGTGAGCTTTATGATGAGCTTCGCCGTGTCGAAATGATGCTCGACCTCGATGAGTGAATACCCACACCCGAGAATCTTCGGGGAGGACGCAGCACGAGATTTTGCGGACGAAGTACATTCAACGATCAAAGCTGCACTACCTGTTTCAGACAACGATTTAGATGCCGATTTCATACTCAATGAAAGCAACGGCATCTTCGTTTTGTCGGTATTAGCACCGCTCTACTACGGACGGAAAACAACCTCAGCAGAAAAGCGAGTCGAATCAGAACGCAGCGATCTTTATGCCCTAGTTGTGGAATACAAACTCACGCAGGATCGCGATTCGAAGTTCTTAACCGTCAGGAACAGCGCATTCGAGATTCGTGTTCACACTCAATCTGCAATTAAATTTGAATACGAACGTGAGAAAGAGCGCGCACCAGCAGCACATATCCATTTTTCTGGGATCGGCGGCTTGTTGAGCCCTGCGCTAATGAAAAACGGCAAGACAAAGAAAAATGACCCTCGCAAAGACGGAAATCTGAAGGCTCTCCACATTCCTGTCGGCGGTCATCGGTTTCGGCCTTCACTCGAAGACTTCTTGTATTTCACGATTGAAGAGTGCGGCTTTCAGAGAAATGAAGGTTGGGAGAAGGCTCTGAAACTTTCGCGCAATTCATGGTTTGATATTCAGCTACAAGCTGCCGTTCGAGATAACCCTGCAGTGGCGATGAAGGCCCTTCAAGAGCTTGGATTTAAGGTGTCTCCTCCAGAGTCAGGGTGCCCAGCGCCACGGAGACATTCCAGCTGGTAACTGTAACGATGAGCATGATAGTCAATTTGTCAGCTCCTCGTTCTACGCCGTTGGCGGTTTCTCTTCGCCTCGTCCACAATCTCTCCGTGTAAGGACAAGAAAAGTCTTCAGCTGCGGGACTTTCGCGCACTATTTAGCAACCTGAATGGTGCGCGAAACTTGACAATTCGATTTTCGGAATCGATGTCGGCATGGCGCTGCGGTCTGGCTCCCACTCCATAGAACTCATGGAAGCCAAGGAACAGATAAAAGCCAACCATACGCTCCACCCCGATTCCTGGTATCTCTCAGCGACGAGCTGGATCGCTTACAGATTCAATGACTTTCCATTGCGCTGGGTTGCTTTCCACGAACCGGGCGTTCCCATAATGTCGGAACAAAACGAGGTTTGGGGAGTCCCTCTCTTAACGCTGAATCCGTCTAAGAAGCTGCATAGAGATTGGATTATGGATTGAGGTATCGGCCACGCACTATTACCCCATAAACCCAGAAAACTCCGCGGTCTGGCGCGCTAGCCGCTCCAAACGGGACTCGGTCATCGAGGCGATCTGATCCACAATGACCCGCTGGCGCTCGGCATCCGATTCAGCGCGGTTGTACCACAGGCGGAACATCGGGTCGAGGGCGCCCGGTGCGCCGGCGGAAAGATAATCAAAAACGCGGTAGATGCGCTCTCGCTGGCGATCCTGACGCGCCAAGTGCACCGGCTCATCCATCACGTAGAGCACCGCGATGGTCTTCAAAAGCTTGACCTCATTTGCCGCGCGCGCTGGCACGGCAAGGTTGCCCTGCTGGCGCCCCAAAACCAGCTCCGGGCCATTGGCCTCGCGGGTGGCTTGCACCGTGGCACCAACGTAGCGGCCCACTAGCTCCGAAGTCATCTTTTTCAGCGTGGTATAGGCGCGCAGCGAGGAATCAAACTCGCTGACTTGCTGGATGACGGGCAGGGCACGCAGGGAATCCGCGGCGTCGAGAAGCTCGTCCGCACTGCCACCGAAAGCTTTGGCGCCTTTCTCCGCGAGGGCAGCCAGCTCCACCAAGTCCCAGAGCACGGCGAGGGAAACGCGACCAGAAACGATGCCATCCTCGACGTCGTGGACGGAGTAGGCAATGTCATCGGACCAATCCATCGCCTGTGCCTCCATCGAGGGGCGGGAGTCTTCGTGTCTTTCGCGCAGCCAGGCCAAGATGTGGGCGTCCTCGTCGTAGCAACCATACTTGCGGTTCACGCTGCCATCCGGATTGGTTTTGGTCCGCGGGTACTTGCATGCCGCGTCCAATGCGGCGCGCGTGAGGTTCAGCCCAAAAGAATTATCCTCCGCATCGACCACCTTCGGCTCCAGACGAGCCAAGATGCGCAGGGTCTGCGCGTTACCTTCGAAGCCGCCGCAGATATCCGCTACCTCGTTGAGTGCGTTCTCACCGTTGTGGCCATACGGCGGGTGCCCGATGTCATGGGTCAGCCCGGCCATGTCGCACAGATCTGGGTCAAGCCCCAGCCCAGAGCCGATACCGCGGGCAATCTGGCCCACCTCGAGCGAGTGCGTGAGACGCGTGCGGGGCGTATCGCCGTCGTGGGGGCCAACCACCTGCGTCTTGTCAGCGAGGCGTCGCAAAGCAGCAGAGTGCAGGACGCGGGCGCGGTCGCGGGCGAAGGCGCCACGGTGATCCGCGTCAGCCGGGCCAGACTTGCTTTTAAAAACCGAGCCCTTGGGGCTCTCGTCGAAGAGGCGGGCGGCGTCGTGCGGGGTATAGGAATAGCTCACATAGTGCAGTGTAGGCGCAACGAGCTTGTACTTTTCTGATTCTGGTAGGGGTGTCTGGCTGCCATTGCAATGCAAAAGCTCCTGCCCCAGCCTCCCTTTTACGGGAAACCTTGGGCAGGAGCTCTAGCTATGTCCGAGCTTACTTGCTGGACAAAGCGCTGGAAAGCTTGTCAGCGAAGGAGAAAGGCAGGTTAACCAGTGCCTGCAGGGTGTCTGCTACGAGGTTGAAGACGTTGTTGATGATGTCAAACATAGATTTTCCTTTCGATAGGGGGAGCTTTCACTAACCACGCTAGCGAGCAAGAAGTGGTTTTGCCACCAAAATCAACTGAGAATTTCCTGCGATAGCTGGCAAAACACTCAAAAATAGCCGCTGACAAGGCGCTTTATCTCCCGGTTTTATTGCGAATTTCTTCGTGTCGGGCGCGTCGCGTCGGGCGGATGAGCGCCTCGATGCGGTGTAGACCGCTGCGCAGATGCTCAGCTCGCTCCTCCCCTAGTACCTTCCGCGCGCCGAAGACCACCAGGCCACCCAACTCGTGTGCCAAATAGCGCCACCACGGCGGCGCGAAGGTGGGCGTGGGATAGCCGGCTGCACCGACCACCCGTGCCGCAAACCCCTCGTCGCGGGCGATGAGCCAGGCACGCAAGCGATGCACCGGGTCGGTCACGATGATGACGCGCTCGAAGCCATGCCTGCGGCGGATGGCGCGCAGGGATTCCACGGTGTCGTTGCCCTCCGGCACGGGCAACACAGTGGCGTGGCCACTAAGGTACTTGGCGCCGACTTCTGCCTCGGTGAAGCGATCCCCGGGCAACTTGCCGCCGACGGTAACGATGGGCACGCCCGGTATAGCAACCGCAATGCGGCGGGCCTCGTCGAGGCGCGCCTGCAGGATGCGCGAGGGCCTGCCATCGTATTGAGCCGCACCGAGCACGATGATTGCCTGCGCTTCAGACTCCATCAGATTAAATCCCTGGGCAATCTTTTCCCGGGATTTCCGTGCTTTCCTGCAGCAGCTAACGCGTCTCATTTGCACTAGCCTAACGGTATTCTGGTGGGCATGACTTCTTCTGCGCGTATCGGTTCAGCCGCCCTAGCGGCACTCATCGTAGGGCTATCGCAGCCTACTGCTTTTGCAGCAACACCACCCCAAAGCAACGCGCCGGCGGCGCTAGCGCAGGCTGCCCCCTCAAGCATTACTTCCAAGGTCACTGACAACGCTGGGGTGCTCTCCGCCGAGGAAAAAGACCAGCTGGAAGATGAAATCAAGACGCTGCAGAAGAACGAGGGCCTAGTACTCTACGTGGTCTTTGAAAAGACTCTGTCTGGCTCCGCGGAAGACTTCGCGCAGCAATTCGTCGCCTCCAAGGGCCCGAACTCCGCCATTTATGTTGTCTCCGTCGAAGACCGCAAGGTCGGCGTGCAAACGGGTGGGGCCTGGCCAAAGAGCCGGCTGAATGCCATGTATGAAGCCGCTTCAGCACGCCTGGCAGACGATGACTTCGGCGGTTCTGCTTTGGAGTTAGTCGCAGCTGCCTCGGGCCGCGGGAAGGGTTCTTCAAGTTCTAGCTCCGCTGATTCTGGTTCAGGTGCCGGCTGGCTAGCCGGCGGTGCCGGTGCCCTGGCGCTGGCCGGCGGCGGCATATGGTTGGCAGGCCGCCGCAAGACCAAGAAAGATTCCGCGGAGACGCTCAAGTCAGCGCGCGCCATCGAGCCGGGCGATACGAACTCGCTGAATAAGCTCGATACCGCGACGCTCGAATCCTTGGCGCGCGAGGAGCTGGTCTCTACCGATGAGTCCATTCGCCGCGGTAAGGAGGAGCTCGACATAGCCACCGCCGAGTTCGGCCCCGAGCGCACGCGCCCCTTTACCCGCGCGATGAACCACTCCACCTCCACCTTGCAGAAGGCCTTTGCTATGCAGCGCCGGCTTGACGACGCCGCGCCAGAATCCGAGGCCGAGCGCCGCCAGATGCTCATCGAGATCGTCTCCTCGTGTGGCCAGGCCGATGATGCCTTGGATGCCCAAGCCGCGGATTTCGCCGCCATGCGCGATCTGCTGATCAACGCCGATTCCAAACTGGACGAACTCACGCGCCGCAGCGTGGACGTGCGCGCCCGCATCCCGCAGGCCCAGCAGATTCTGGCACAACTGCAGCAAGACCACCCGGGCGCGCTGGACTCCATCGCCGATAACCCGCACATGGCAGAAATCTCCGTGGGCGAGGCGGAAAAGCAGCTCGACCGAGGCCGCGAACTCGCCGCGGCACCTGCCGGCCAGCAAGGCGGCCTGGTGGGCCTCATCCGCGAGGCCGAGCACGCCATCGAGGTGGCAGACCGCCTCCTTTCCGGCGTCGAGCACGCCGAGTCCAACCTCGCGGCCGCCAAGACAAATCTCGCCGCGCTCATCGCTGAAGTCCGCGGCGAGGCGGACGAGGCCCGCCAGTTGGAGCAGCAAGGCAAAAAGCTTGGCACTGAGGCCGACTGGCAAGCACTTGCAGACGTAGCCACCCGCGCCGAGGCGGCCGTTACGGAGGCGGAGGCCAGCCAGGCCAGCGACCCACTCGTCCACTACACCGCGCTAACCACCATCGACTCGGAGCTCGACGAGCGCCTCGACGCCGTGCGTGAGGCCACCGCCACCCGTGCCCGCCAGCTCGACTTATACAACCAGCAGATGCACTCCGCGCAGGCCGCAATCCAGGCCGCCGAGGACGTCATCTCCACCCGCGGCCGCGTGGTGGGTGCCACCGCCCGCACCCAGCTTGCCGACGCCAAACGCCTGCACGCCCAAGCCATGCAGCTGAAAAACTCCGATCTGCGCAACGCCATCGACGCCCCCGCCAAGCCGCTAACGCCGCACAAAATGCGGCGCGAACCGCGCAGCAGGACATCAACTCTTATCAGCGCCGCCAGCAGGTCCAGTCTGCCGGCTCCACCGCGGGAGACATCATCACCGGCATGGTCATCGGCCAGATGCTCGGCGGCGGCCACAGCCATGGTGGCTTTGGCGGTGGTTTCGGCGGCGGTTTCGGCGGAAACTCCGGCGGCGGGGGCGGTGGCTTCCGCGGCGGTTCCTTCTAGATCCGCCGGCGCTTCGGGGCGTCGACAAGCGCGCAGCAATAGGTTAAAAACGCGGCGTCGACGTCCGGCACCTGCTGCGGCCGCATATCCGTAATCTCCAGCACGCCCTTGAAAGTGGGGCGAGTGCGGATAATCTCGTTTCCGGAAGCGTCATAAATGCGGCGCTCCCTGCGGAAAGGGTTAGGCCTATCCAGCGTGTACTCACGGCCCATGCACTTGGCCTGCATATGGCTGATTGATACGCCCTGCTGCCCCACGTGCAGAGTCTCACCCGTGGTGGCCGTGCCGCGCACCCAGAAACGCCTGCTGCCGCTGTCGATGGAGTGCTCCAACAAAATGCGCTCCTGCGCCGAAGCCAGCTGGGATTCATTGACGTTCAGCACGTCCGCGCGCACCGTGGCCCATACGGTTCCTTCTTCATCGCGCAGACAATCTTCCGCCCACGTCCAATGCCGGTGTTCTGTACTCACGAGTATCGCTTAATGCCTAGAACACGAAAAGGGAAAGCAGCGCCACCAAGGAGGCAAGCCCCAGCGTGGCAATGACGGGTACCGCCATGCCGCGGGTCTTGGCCTCCAGAATGAGACGGGTAAACCAGCTCAAGGCGATGATCTCGGCGTCGTTTAGCGCGGCGGCCTCGGGCTCCGCGTCGAACTCCAAGATGGCCTTGCGCACGCCCGAATTCTTTGTCGAAAACTGCGCTACCTTGTAGCCGGCGGCGTCTTCAATAATCCAATCGCCGCCGTTTTCGTTGATAAAGGAAAACTCGCGGCCAGCAGCATCCGCCTCTAGGCGCTTGGCGCGGCCCAGCGGGCCCTGCAGCGTATAGACGCGGCTATCCACGCGGGCCGTGGCGCCTTCTTTCGGGTCCGCCGCTAGCTGCCAAACCTCGCCGTCAATTTCTGCCTGATCTGCAGAAAAGACGCCGAAGGCCAGGGGCCCATCCTCCTTCAGCAGGACAGGCTTTTGGCTGTCAGTGCGGTCCCAGCTGGTGTATTGCATCGCTACTTTCTTCTTTACTTGGCCTTTAGCAGCCGATGAGGCGGGCGGCCAGGTATGCCTCGAGCTCGTCGAGCTTGACGCGCTCTTGCTCCATGGTGTCGCGCTCGCGGACGGTAACTGCGCCGTCTTCCAGGGAATCGAAATCGTAGGTCACGCAGAAAGGCGTGCCGATTTCATCCTGACGACGGTAGCGGCGGCCGATGGCACCGGAGAGGTCAAAGTCAACGTTCCAGTGTTGGCGCAGCTTGGCAGCCAGCTCGCGGGCCGGGGTGGACAGTTCTTCCTTCTTGGACAACGGCAGAACTGCAACCTTGACCGGGGAAAGGCGGCGGTCCAGGCGCAGGACCACGCGCTTATCGGTGCCGCCCTTGGCGTTTGGCACCTCTTCCTCATCATAAGCATCGACCAAGAAGGCCATCATGGAACGGCCCAGGCCGGCTGCCGGCTCGATGACGTAAGGAACCCAGCGCTCCTCGGTGGTCTGGTCGTAGTAGGACAGGTCCTCGCCGGAGCCCTTCGCGTGAACGGAAAGGTCATAGTCGGTGCGGTTAGCAACGCCCTCGAGCTCGCCCCACTTGGAGCCGGTGAAGCCGAATGCATACTCGACGTCGACAGTGCGCTTGGAGTAGTGGGACAGCTTCTCCTTCGGGTGCTCGTACAGGCGCAGATTCTCTTCCTTGATGCCAAGGTCCACGTACCAGTTGTAGCGGTCATCAATCCAGTACTGGTGCCACTGCTCGTCCTCGCCCGGCTTGACGAAGAACTCCATCTCCATCTGCTCGAACTCGCGGGTGCGGAAGATGAAGTTGCCCGGGGTGATCTCGTTACGGAAGGACTTACCGATGTTCGCGATGCCGAAAGGCGGCTTCATGCGAGCGGAAGTCATGACGTTCTTGAAGTTAACGAAGATGCCCTGTGCAGTCTCTGGGCGCAGGTAGTGCAGGCCCTGCTCATCATCAACCGGTCCGAGGTAGGTCTTGAGCAGGCCGGAGAATGCCTTCGGCTCGGTCCAGTCACCCGGCTGACCGGTCTCAGGATCGTTGATGTCTGCCAGGCCGTTTGCAGGCTCGTGGCCGTGCTTTTCCTCGTATGCCTCGAGCAGGTGGTCAGCACGGTAACGCTTACCGGTGTGGCGGGACTCCACCAGTGGATCGGTGAAGACCTCGACGTGGCCGGAGGAAACCCAGACCTGACGCGGCTGAATGACGGAGGTATCAACACCCACGACGTCCTCGCGGGACTGGACCATGTGGCGCCACCACTGGCGCTTGATGTTTTCCTTTAGTTCCACACCGAGGGGGCCGTAGTCCCACGCAGAGCGCGAACCGCCATAGATCTCACCTGCCTGGTAGACCAATCCGCGGCGCTTGCACAGGCTTACAACGGTATCGATGACGCTTGCCATGGTTAAAAAGACTCCTCTGTTAAGGGACAGCCGTGAACAATGTTCCTAGTCTATCCTGCCTCCTTCCACGCGTGGGCGGAGGGGTGAAAATAAATTTTGTATTTTATACAACACTGTGCAAGATGTGGGGTATCGTACTGTTTCAAGCGATTAACAGAAATTGGATTGAAGGTGATCTGCATGACGCAGCCCTCCACGGCGCTTCACACACTCGACATCGACGCCGCTACCCGCATCATTGGCGCTTTAGATTCACCCCTGCGCATCACCCTGATATTGGCCCTTAACCGCCACGATCACTACGTTCACGAGCTGGTGGCCGCCACCGGCAAATCCCAGCCGCTAATCAGCCAACACCTGCGCGTACTAAAAGATGCCGGAATCGTCGATTCCAAGCGTTCAGGCCGCGAGGTGCGCTACTCGCTGGCCTCTCCCGAGGTGCTTTCCTTGTTGGAGCAGGCTGCAGCACTGTTTAACCGTTAACTTTATTGGAAACTAATTGATAAACTAGCGGTCATGGCTCTCCATGAAAGCATCCCTAAGCTTGGGGCTCGCAACACCAAGCAGCGCACCGCTGTCGTCGAGGTTCTGCGTGAACTAGATAAGTTCGCCTCGGCAAAAGACATTCACCGGGCGTTGCAAGACCGCGAGCACAAAGTAGGCCTGACCACGGTCTACCGCACCCTGCAATCCCTCTCCGATATTGATGCAGTGGACGCGCTTCACATGCCTTCGGGCGAAACGCTCTACCGCCACTGCGAATCCGCTAACCACCACCATCACTTGGTATGCACCAAGTGCGGCCGCACCGAGGAAATCGACGGCGGCCCCATCGAGCAGTGGGCATCCAACGTGGCTGCCGAGCACGACTTTGAGCTAACCGGCCACGATGCCGAAATCTTCGGCATCTGCTCCAATTGCCGCGCGAACTAGGCAGCACCACGTAACAAATAGCTTTAGCTATTTTGTACCGCCGAAACGACGATCCCGCCGCGCGTATTCTTCTACCGCGGCGTACAAGTCCTCCGGAGTGAAATCTGGGAAGAGCTTGTCTTGGTAGATCATCTCCGCGTATGCCGACTGCCACAGCAGGAAGTTCGACGTGCGCTTCTCCCCCGACGGGCGCAGGAATAGATCCACATCCGGCATGGTGGGATCATAAAGCGCAGCGCTTAGCGACGCCTCGTTAATCGCGCTCGGCTTCAACTCACCCTTGGCCACCTGATCGGCGAGCTTGCGAACGCCGTCGACAAGCTCGGCGCGCCCACCGTAGTTCACGCACATCGCCAGCGTCATGCGCGTATTGTCCTTGGTCAGCTCCTGTGCGGTCTCGAGCTCCTTGATGACGGAGCGCCACAGGCGCGGGCGGCGGCCCACCCAGACCACACGCACGCCCTTCTCGTTAAGCCACTCGCGCTGGCGACGCAGCACATCGCGGTTAAACGCCATCAAAAAGCGCACTTCTTCGGGGCTGCGGCGCCAATTTTCCGTGGAAAAGGCATAAGCCGAAAGGTACGGGATGTTCATGGAAAGGCAGGCATCGACGACGTCGAGAAGCACTGCCTCACCACGGCGGTGCCCCTCGGTGCGCTTCATGCCACGCTCCTCGGCCCAACGGCCGTTTCCGTCCATGACCAGCGCAATGTGCTGGGGCAGAAACTCCTGAGGGATGGCAGGCGGGTTTAAAACTCGGTTCGGATCTGGCGTAATCACGCGCCTTATCTTACTGGTCCATGACCCCTAACGCGGTAACCTTGCGTTCCAAATGCCACTGCAGATGCGCGCGGATGAGTTGATGCGCCTCCCCGCGCTGCTCAAAGGTAGGGCTCGTGGGGTGTCCATGCGCAAGCAACCACATGTGATGCAACGTCTCCGGGTCCACCTCGGCGGCGCCTGGCGGGCGGCACTCGTGGCACATCGCGCCGCCAACGGCCGGGTGGAAAGCATGATGCGGGCCGGGCTTCTGGCACTGCGCGCAATCGAAAAGCCCCGGCGCCCAGCCGGCGTGCGCCATTGCCTGAAGTAGGAATTGGTCCAGCGTCAGGAGCGGATCGTCGTGCTGCAGGCGCTGTAACGTGGCGACCAGCGCATTATAAAGGAACGGGTCTTGGTCAGAATCTGCGAAGGCCAGGCGCTCGGCAGATTCAAGTGCGGCGCAGGCGGCAGTATAGCGCTCATAGTCACCGATAATGGCGGCGCCAAAAAAGTCCACGGTGTCGGCCTGCGAAATCGTGTATAGATTCCGACCTGGATACAGCTGCACATCCAGGTTTACAAAGGGCTGGAGGCGCGAACCAAAACGCGACTTCGCCCTGCGTACGCCCTTGGCAACCGCGCGCACCAAGCCATGGCTGCGGGTAAGCAGCACGATAACGCGGTCGGCCTCGCCGAAGTCATAGCTGCGGATGACCAAGGCGCGGTCGCGAAAATTCTCCCTTGGCATACCTAGATTTTTAAGCCTTGGGTTTTAGAAGCCGAGACGGCCCAGCATCTTCGGGTCAGACTGCCAGTTCTTGAGCACCTTGATGCGCAGGTCAAGGTAGACGTTCTGGCCCAGCAGCTGGATGATCTCCTTGCGGGCGGTGCCCACGATGCGGGTAAAGCGGCGGCCGTCCTTGCCCTCGATGATGCGCTTTTGGCCTGGGCGCTCCAGGTAAAGCACCGCGTGGACGTTCATGACGTCGGGGCGAGTTTCATCGGGCAGCATCTCATCAACCTCGACGGCCACGCTGTGCGGCAGCTCGTCTTTCAAACCAGACAGTGCGGCCTCGCGGATGAGCTCGGCGATGCGCTTTTCCTGCTCTTCGTCGGTGATGTGATCATCGGGGTAGAACTTCGGGCCTTCTGGCAGCTGGTCCACGATGACCTGCACGAGCTCATCAAGCTGAACGCCCTCCTTGGAGGAGACCGGAATGACTACCGCTTGCGGATCCTCCTGGGTGAGTAACTCATGCAGCGCCAAAAGCTGCGCGCCGACCTGATCCTTGCTGGCCTTATCCAGCTTGGTCACGATTCCGATGATTGGGGTCTTCGGCGCTACCTTGCGGACGTTTTCCAGAATCCAGCGGTCACCCGGGCCAATCTTTTCATCGGCAGGGATGGTCAGGCCGATGACATCCACATCGGCATAAGTGTCCTTGACTACCTCATTGAGACGCTCGCCCAGCAGCGTGCGCGGGCGGTGCAGGCCCGGCGTATCCACGACGATAACTTGGGCGTCTTCGCGGTGTACCAAGCCACGGATGGGGTGGCGGGTGGTCTCGGGCTGGTTCGCGGTGATGGCGATCTTCTGCCCCACCAGCGCGTTGGTGAGAGTCGACTTGCCCGTGTTTGGGCGGCCTACGAAGGACACGAAGCCAGAGCGGAAGCCCTGTGGCGTGTCGGTGAATTCTGTATAGTCCAGCGCCTCCCCATCGGCGGGAAGGTTCTCAAAGGCGGCGTCAAAATCGGTACTCATTGCTAGTCATCATAGCCCAGCCGCGTCACAGTAGTACATACGCGTTTGAGGCTGCCCGTGGGCCTCTTCACCGGCGTTCTCGTCTCGCAAATACCCAGGGCTGGAAATGCAGCTTTCTGGTGGATTGCGCGACGTCGGCACGCGTGGCGAAACGCGAACAGGACCTCTGGGTTTCCAGGGCTGGGTATCTATGCCGCGCGCCTCGGGCCCATCGCCAACATTCGGCGCACCGTCGCGACAAACTCCTCCGGCCGGGCGCGCAACTCCTCAGGGCTAAAGCGCAGGACCACATAACCCATGTTGAGCAGCTCCTTCTGGCGGCGGTGCTCCGCGCGAATCGCCTCCACAGGCCTGTCTTGGTATTTGACATCGCCGTCAATTTCAATGAGCAACCAGCCGTCAATTGCCAAGTCAGCGCGGTACTTGCCCACTATGTACTGCGGGCGCACGTTTATGCCCGCACGCAGCAACAACGCGCGGGCGTAGGACTCCCACGGCGACTCAGAATCAACCACGGCCGCGGCCACCACGGCGCGCGCCGTCGCCACGCCCTTGACGCGGCCCAGCGCGCCCAACGTATCCTGCATGCGACGGCGGCCCACCTGTGCACGCACATAATCCGCGGCGACCAGCCCTTCTTCGAAGCCGTGCAGGCGGGCCATGTCAATCGCGGTACGCTCCAGCGAGGTGAGCTTAATGCCGTGGACCGTAGTGGTTTGCCCGTGCAGGCGGGCGGCTTTATAAGCGAAGAAATGCCCCTTGGATTTCTGCGGCACCGAGCCCGAGGGCAGCACTGCTGGGTATTCGGTGGGGCGACTAATGGTGGGAACGCCGTGTATCAGAGCGGCGGGCTTTCCGATCAACACGGCTTTATGCACGGTCCGTGCGTGGATATACACCCGCGCTATGTCGCGTTCCCAGGGTTTGAGCCGGTTCCAGAATTGCTTCGGCAGCGCGAAGCACCAGGCCGCGCGCACGATTTTGCCGTGGTGCAGCTGCAGCCAGCGCGGGTCTTCGTTGGATAGTTGGCGAAGGTCAATAAGGTGGGCGTCGATTGTGTCAAAAAGTAATGCGTTGTCCATGCCTTACTTTTAACCGGCGGTAGGTGCTGGCGCGCGGCAACTGCGGCCAAGATGGTCAAATTCCCAGGGCTGGGCACCCAGACCTCCTGTTCGCTTTTCGCCGCGCTTGCCGACGCCCCGCAATCCACCAGAAAGCTGTATTTCCAGGTCTGGGTATTTGTCCAAAGGCGTGGGGCGGGTGCGCTAAAGCTCCTCGACCTGGAACTGCAGCTGCGGATTCGCAAACACGTCCTGGGACTCAATGAGCTGCAGCTCCTGCGAGTCTGCCTCATAAGTGTTGTGTAGCAAGTCGTACACCGAAGACGCGGTGCGCTTGAGCGCGAGCTTCGCATCGTGGGTTTCGACGTAGTGGCCGGTAAACAGCGCGGCAGTCACGTCGCCGGAGCCGTTGCGCTTGAACGGCAGGTGCGGGGTGGCAACGATGTAGGCGCGGTCACCGTCCACGGCGAGCATCTCGATAGTGTCCTCAGGGGTCTCCGGGCGCTTTACCGAGGTGACCAGCACGGTCTTCGGACCAATCTCCTGCGCCGCCTTCACCGCCTCCAGGGTCTGTTCCAAGGTGCCAACCTCGTGGCCAGTCAAGTAGCCCAATTCAAACTGGTTCGGGGTGATGATGTCAGCCACCGGCACGACCTTATCGCGCAGCAGCGGCGGAATCTCATCTGAGACAAAGCAGCCCGACTTCGCGTTGCCCATGACTGGGTCGCACGCGTACAAAGCCTTGGGGTTGACGGCCTTGATGCGGTTAACGGCATCGATAATTGCGCCCGCGATGTCTGGCCCGCCCTGGTAGCCAGAGAGGATTGCGTCGATCTTCTCAAAGGCGCCGCGCTTCTCGATGCCGTCGATAATGCTGGTGACATCCGATGCCGGAAGCATCGGCCCGCCCCAATCACCGTAGCCGGTGTGGTTGGAGAAGTTCACCGTGTGCACCGGCCATACCTCGTGGCCCGCGCGCTGGAGCGGGAATACTGCGGCGGAGTTGCCAACGTGGCCGAAGGTGACGTGAGACTGGATCGACAGAATATTCATGCCGTCTATTGTGCAACGTAACGCAACACGTCACCAACGAAACGGGGAAATTAATTTTCCTGTGGCTCGCCCACCGCCGGGATTCCACCGCCCGGCACCTGCTTATCCAGGTTGGCGCGCTCAGCCGCGTCGGGGAAGGCCTTGGGGCCCGAGGGCTTGGGCTGGTAGCTCACCCCGCGGGCGGCGAGGTTGTCGTACCAGTCCGCCAGCAGCTCGTTCTGCAGGCTGAACATTTCCTTTTCCTCTGCCGGGGTGGCGTGGTCATAGCCCAAAAGGTGCAGGCAGCCATGCACCGTCAACAGCGCAAGCTCGTGGCCCAGAGAGTGGCCGGCGGCATCGGCCTGGCGCAGCGCGAACTCCGGGCACAACACGATATCGCCCAGCATGGACGGTCCCATCTCGGGGGCGTCGGGACGCGCGCCCAGTGCGCCTGGGGTGATTTCATCCATCGGGAAGCTCATAACATCGGTTGGCCCCTCGAGGTCCATCCAACGCACGTGCAGGTCCGCGATGGTATCCAAGTCCACTGCGGTGATCGTGCACTCGGCATCCGGGTTGATGTCCATGGCGCCGAAGGCATAAGAGGCGACGTCGATGAGCATCTCCTCGTTGACGCCGTCGAAACCGGACTCATTGATGAATTCGATGGACATTTAGTTCTCCTTATCCGCTTGTGCTGCGGCTACCGAGGCTTCTGCGGCTTCAGCAGCATCATAAGCATTCACGATACGGCTGACCAGCTGGTGCCTGACGACGTCGCTCGAGCCCAGGTCCGCAAAGTGAATATCCTGCACGCCGTCCAAGATGCGGCGCACCAAGCGCAGGCCAGAGACCTGGCCACGCGGCAAGTCCACCTGCGAGACATCGCCGGTGACCACGATCTTCGATCCAAAGCCCAGGCGGGTCAAAAACATCTTCATCTGCGCCGGCGTGGTGTTTTGGGCCTCGTCGAGGATGACGAAGGCGTCGTTGAGCGTGCGGCCACGCATGTATGCCAGCGGGGCGACCTCAATGATGCCGGCTTCCATGAGCTTCGGGATCATCTCTGGATCCATCATGTCGCGCAGAGCGTCGTAAAGCGGGCGCAGGTACGGGTCGATCTTGTCATTTAGCGTGCCGGGCAGAAAGCCCAGCTTCTCACCGGCCTCAACTGCCGGGCGGGTCAAGATGATGCGCGAGACCTGCTTGGCCTGCAGGGCCTGCACGGCTTTGGCCACCGCCAGGTAGGTCTTGCCAGAGCCTGCGGGGCCGATGCCGAAGACCACGGTGTTGTCATCAATGGCCTGGACGTACTCGGATTGGCCCACCGTCTTTGGGCGCACGGACTTGCCACGGCGGCGCACGATGTCCGCCGCCATCGCCGCGGAGACCGATTGCGGCGCTTCCACCGCAATCATGTCCACGGTGTGTTTCACGGTATCGGTGCTGACGTGATGGCCGCGGCGGGCAATCGCCTCGAGCTCGTCGAGCACCTTCGCGGCGCGGGCCACCTCATAGTCAGGTCCGGTTACTGTGACCGTGGTTCCGCGCGCGAAGAAGTCTGCGTCCAGTAGGTTGTTGAGCACCCGCAGGTTATCGTCAGCGTTGCCGAGTACGGTCGCGACGTAGACGGAGTCAAGCTCAAACTTCTTGGTGATAATAGGCACCCCAACAGGCTACCAGCGTGCGGTGCGCACGCCGATTGCGGCAAGGGCCACCATGGCTGCCGACGCCGTGCGTAACACCTCCGGCCCCAACTTAACCGGATGGGCTTGCAGGCGCTCCAGCTCCTCGGCACCGATTCCGCCTTCGGGTCCGACAAGGAGATAAATGGTGCCCTCCAGCGGAACATCCCGAATAGAGTCGGTGGCTTCCTCGTGCAGCACGTAGGCGGTCTGCCCGGAAATCAGCTGGGCCAGCTGCGGGGTGGTCAGGGGGCCAGTAACCTGCGGGACGCGATCGCGGCGGGACTGCTTCGCAGCAGCAGTCGCTGCCGCCTCCCACTTCGCGAGCGCCTTCGGCGCCTTCTTTCCATCCCACTTGGCCACGCAGCGATCTGCCTGCCAAGCGATGATCTCATCGGCGCCTGCCTGGGTGGCAAGGTCCACCGCGAGCTCCGAGCGCTCCGACTTCGGAATGGCCTGAACCACCACAACGCGGGGGTTGGGCTCGGGCGCAAAAGTCACTGCGTCGACAAGCGCGGCCAAATGATCCTTGCCCGAAACGGACTGGATGGTGGCCAGGGCGGCGGTGCCCGTGCCGTCGATGAGTTTGAGCCGCTCCCCTACGCTAAGGCGCTTGACCGTCACCGCGTGGCGGCCCTCGGGACCTTCGAGCCCCACCGGCTCGCCAACGCTAGCCAGCGAGAGATCAGGATGGATAAAGACGGGAAGAGACATTAACGGCGGAACCTATCTCGGATACGGGAGAAGAAGGACTCCTCTTGGCCGTCGCCGGTCTCGCGGACGCGGGCGCCCTCGTCGCGGGAATCGCGGACCTTCTCGAGCAGCTCGCGGGTCTTCTTGTCCAGCTCCTTCGGCACCACGACGTCGACGTGCGCGAAGAGGTTGCCAAAGCCGTCGGTGCGCAGACGCGGCATGCCCTTGCCCTCGACCTTGATGGACTCGCCCGGCTGGGTGCCTGGCTCGATGTCGATGTTGAGCTCCTCGCCATCTAGCTGATCGATGGTGAAGTTGGTGCCAAGTGCGGCATCGACCATCGGCACGCGCACGGTCAGGTGTAGGTCGTCGGCGTTGCGCTCAAAGACGGCGTGCGGCTTGGTGGAAACCTCCACATAAAGATCGCCCGCCGGGCCGCCGCCGTGGCCGACCTCGCCCTGGGAAGCCATGCGGATGCGCATGCCATCACCAATGCCGGCCGGGATATTTACGGTGAGATCGCGGCGCTTCTTCACGCGGCCATCGCCACCACAGTGGTTACAAGGATCAGTAATGACTTCACCGAAGCCCTGGCACTTCGGGCACGGGCGGGAGGTCATAACGTTGCCCAGGAAGCTGCGCTGCATCTCCTGAACCTCGCCCATGCCGCCACAACCATCACAGGTAACTGGCTTGGACTTGGAGGCAGAACCCGTGCCCTCGCAGCGGTCACAGAGCACAGCGGTATCGACGGTGACCTGCTTCTTCAGGCCGGAATAGGCCTCTTCTAGGCTAATGGTGGTGCGCAGCAGGGCGTCGTTGCCCGGCTGCACGCGCGAACGCGGGCCGCGGGAGCCACCTGCTCCACCGCCGAAGAACTCAGCGAAGATGTCGCCTAGGCCGCCGCCACCGAAACCACCGCCGAAGCCGCCGCCAGCAGCGCCGCGCTCTTCCATTGGGTCGCCGCCCATGTCAACGATTTGGCGCTTCTGCGGATCCAGGAGCACCTCTTGCGCGAGGGAGGCCTCGCGGAACTTCTCCGCCGCCTCTTCATCGCCCGGGTTAACGTCCGGGTGATACTTGCGGGCGAGCTTGCGGTAGGCCTTCTTAATTTCGGCGTCGGTTGCGGATTTTTCTACACCAAGGATGCCGTAATAGTCACGAGCCACTTAATGAAAGTCCTTATCTAAAATTAGAGTCACTGGGAAAAGTTTTCCGTGCCAGCTTACTCGCCGGCCAGAACTTCGCTTACATAGCGTGCAACAGCGCCAACCTTCGAGATTGTTCCCGAATAATCCATATAGGTCGGGCCTACAACGCCAAGGCCGCCCAACGTTTCATTGCCGGCGCCGTACGCAGTGGCGACGACGGATGCCTGCCGCAGCTTGTCCTCCTCATTCTCCTCACCGATGACGACGGAGACGTTGCCCAAATCCGGCACGCGAGCCAAAAGCTTCAACACCACGACCTGCTCTTCGAGAGCCTCGATGAGCGAGGGCAGCCCTTCTGGGAAGTCTCGCGCGATACGCGTGAGATTAGAGGTACCAGCCATGATCAGGCGGTCGGAGGGGCGCTCCACCAACGTCTCGATGAGAGTCGTGGCGGCATTGAGCACGTGCGGGCGGATGTCCAGCGGGGAGGTTTCGACGAGGCTGGCAAGTTCCACCGAGGCGTCGGTTAGCGTCTTGCCCTCCAAGGCGTTGTTGAGGACGTCGCGTAAGCGTGCGGTCTGCAGTGGGTCGATGATGCTGTCCAGCTCGACGTTGCGCTGATCGACGCGCCCGTTATCCGTGATGAGCACCAACAACAGGCGCACTGGCGAAAGCGCCACGACCTCGCAGTGCTTCACGCGCGAAACCTTGAGGTTGGGCATCTGCACCACCGCCGCCTGCTTGGTCACCTGAGCAAGCAGCTGCACGCTGCGGCGCAGGACGTCCTCCAAGTCGACGCCGCCTTCCAAGAAGGTCAGCATGGCACGGCGCTCCGGCGCAGACAAAGGCTTTACGTCGTGCAGCGAATCGACGAACTGGCGGTAACCCTTCTGCGTGGGCACGCGCCCGGAGCTGGTGTGCTCGTGAGCAATCAGGCCCTCCGATTCCAACACCGCCATATCGTTGCGGATGGTGGCGGAGGAAACGCCCAGCTGATAGCGCTCCAGCAGGGTCTTGGACCCCACGGGTTCCTGGGAGGCAATATAGTCCGCCACAATGGCGCGCAATACCTCGCGGCGGCGAGCATCAGTGGAATTGGACATGCGCCCTATGTTACCTACCTTCGCCGTGGCCTTTAAGCTTCCTCGGCAACCAACAAGTCGGTGATGATGCCGTCTGTCAAAAGGCGCCCCGGCTTGGTCAAGCACAGCCGGTCGCCGGCGCGCTGCAGCAACCCACGGGAGATGTAGTCCGCGATGACCGGCTCCGCACCCGGAGCCAGCCAGTTGGCCGGAATGCCCTCGCGCAAGCGCAAACCGAGCATGATCTTTTCGGTGTGCCGCTCGACCTCGGTTAAAACCTCGCGTTCCTTCACCGGCAACTCGCCGCGGCCTAGCATCTCGATGTAGCGGCGCGGCAGCTTCACGTTATAAAAGCGCTCGTCGTTCAAATGCGAGTGCGCGCCAGGGCCCGCGCCCCACCAGTTGCCGTCGACCCAGTAGATGCGGTTGTGCTCGCACTCGCCGCCGGGCTTGGCCCAGTTGGAGACCTCGTACCACTCGAAGCCTTCCGCTTCGAGCGTCGCAGAGACGGCCTCATAGCGCCTCGCCAGCACGTCCTCGTCGGGTGCAGGCAAGATTCCCTTTTTCACCTTGCGCGCCATCCGGGTGCCGTCTTCCACGATGAGCGAATACGCGCTGACGTGGTCGACTCCCGTTTCGAGGACGCGGTCAAGGGTAAGCCGCACGTCGTCGTCAGTCTCAGTGGGCGTGCCATAGATCATGTCCAGATTTACGTGCTCGAAACCTGCGGCGCGGGCCTCACGCGCGGCGTCGAAAGCCCGGCCCGGGGTATGCGCACGCTCAAGCACTCGCAGCACGCTATCCGACGCCGACTGCATGCCCAGCGAAATGCGCGTAAACCCCGCCTCGCGCAGCTGCTCGAAATAGCGCGGGTCCGTCGACTCCGGATTCGATTCCGTGGTCACCTCCGCCCCTGGGGCCAAACCAAAAGTCTCTTTCACACGGGCCAGAATGCGGCTAAGGCCCTCGGCGCCCAACATCGAAGGCGTGCCGCCGCCAATGAATACGGTCTGCGCCGGCCTTCCCACCTGCTGCGCCGCCATGCCCAGCTCGCACTCGAGAGCGTCCAGGTATGCGGCGGTCAGATCGCCACCCAGCTCACCTGGGGTATAGGTATTGAAATCGCAATACCCGCACCGCGAAGAGCAAAAGGGAACGTGGATATAGAGGCCAAAGTCTTGAGACATGCCCTCTAGGCTAGCTTGGGCCAGGAACTAAATAACCCACCGGTACGTTGAAGGATGTAATCTATTCTGCAGTTTCCCATAAATAGAAAGGCAGCTTCAGTGGAACCTCCGAGTCGATGTCCCCGCCTCACCGAATGGCAGGCGGGGTAGGCCATGGTGCAAGCAATCCTTATGATTTTGGCGGGATTTCTGGTCATTGGCCTGATTATCGTCGCGAACGCGTACTTCGTTGCGCAAGAATTTTCTTTCATGTCGGTGGACCGCGCACAACTGCGCTCCATGGCTTCCGAGGGCAATAAGACAGCTGAGCGTGCCCTGAAAATTACCCAGCGCACCTCCTTCATGCTCTCCGGTGCCCAGCTGGGCATCACCATCACAGGCCTGTTGATTGGCTATGTGGCCGAACCCCTGGTGGGCCGCGGCTTGGGTGAGCTGCTGGGCGGCGTGGGCATTCCCGCCGGCGTTTCCATCACCATTGGCACGGTGGCAGCACTTTTCATCTCCACCATCGCCACGATGCTCTTTGCGGAGCTATTCCCCAAAAACTACACCATCGCAGCTCCGATGAAGACGGCGTTGTTCTTGTCCACCTCCACCATGTGGTACCTGCGCATTTTCGGCTGGCTTATTCACTTCTTTGAGTATGCCTCGAATGCGATCCTTAAGGTCTTCGGCATCGAGCCTGTAGAAGACGTGGACTCTTCCGCCACCACCGATGATCTCGAGTCCATCGTGGATGCCTCCCACGAGGCCGGCGACATCGACGAGGCAACCTACCTCGTGTTGGACCGCCTGTTGGACTTCCCGGAACACGACGTCGAGCACGCGATGATTCCGCGTTCCCGCGTCGACGTCATCGATCCGCAGACCACTATCGGCGAGGTTCGCGAGATGATGTCCACGGATCACACGCGCTACCCCATCATCGACGATGAGCACAATCCCATCGGTGTGGTGCACTTGTTCGACGTGCTGGGAACGAAGCTTCCCGACGCCACCGCGGCCACCGAGATCATGCAGCCCGCCGTTGTGGTGCCAGAGCTCATGCCGCTTCCCGACGTCGTGACCGAGTTGCGCGACGCCGACGACAAGCTGGCCTGCGTCATCGACGAATACGGCGGCTTCGTCGGCATCGTGACCATGGAAGACCTAGCCGAGGAGATCCTGGGCGATGTCAGCGACGAGCACGACATCGAAGAGACCGAGGAAATCACCGAGCAGGATGAGTCCCACTGGCTCGTCGATGGCGATACACCGATTGACGAAATCGAGCGCGCCATCGGCCACGATCTGCCAGAAGGCGACTTCGAGACCGTGGCCGGCCTGCTGATTTCCCACTCCGGCGCGCTGCCTGAGGAGGGCGAGGAGTACACGATTGAGCTCGAGGCGGAGCCGGATGACTGGGTAGAGCGCGACGACGCCCCAGTGCGAAAGCTGCACATGCGCGTCGAGGAGATTGACCGCCACGTGCCGTCGACCTTGGCACTGGAGCTCATTGAGGAATACGCCGATCAAACGGAGGAGGAGAACTAATGACTGATACTTGGTGGTTTAACCTCCTCATCACGCTTGTTATCATCGCCGCCTCGGCTTTCTTCGTCATCATCGAGTTTTCGATGATGGGCGCGCGCCGCAACCGTTTGGAAGAAACCGCTGAGACCTCCCGCGCCTCGCGCTCGGGCCTGCGCTCTTTGAACGAGCTGACCATCATGCTCGCCGGCGCACAGCTGGGTATTACGGCGGCGACCTTCGTACTGGGTGCAGTGACCAAGCCGTGGGTCCACCACCTGCTCATGACCCCGCTGGAGGCACTCGGCCTGCCGCTGGGCGTGGCCGACGTGGTCTCGTTTATTTTGGCGCTGTTCATCGTGACCTTCCTGCACCTGGTCATCGGCGAGATGGCGCCGAAGTCTTGGGCGATTACCCACCCGGAGACCGCGCTGCAGCTCATCGCGGTTCCTGCCCGCGGCTTCATCTGGCTCTTCCGCCCGCTGCTGAAGTGGATTAACCACATGGCGAATGCGATGGTGCGCTGGACTGGCGAGGAGCCCGTCGACAGGGCCGGTGCCGCCGGCTACGACGCGGATACCCTGCGCCACTTGGTGGAGCATTCCCGCGAGACGGGCACTCTGGACGATGATTCGGCGAACCAGATCACCGGCGTAATTGAGTTGGAGGCCTCTACCGTTGGCGCGCTGGCTCGCGAGCACGGCTCCCAGGTCGTCCCGCTGTCTCCCGACGCTACGGTGGCTGAACTCCATGACTTGGTCACCCGCAAGTCCATCATGCGCGTGCTGGTCTTCCCGAAGGATTCCCGCGTGCCGCGTATCGTGCACGTGCGCGATACGCTCCTCGCCGAACCGGACACGCCAGTGCTCGAGTTCTCCCGCCCCGCGCTGACGGTTTCCTCCTCGCTGACTGTCCAGAAGACCTTGGACCACATGCGCGCTCGCAACGAGCAGCTCGTGGCCGTAGGCAAGGCGGACAAGGATAAAGCGATGTGGATTCTGACGTGGGATGACATCATGGGCCAGCTGTGGCCGCAGATTACGGAGCAGTTGGACTTGGCTAACTAGCGCCCAGCCCTGGAAACCCAGGGCTGGTTTTCTAGGGCTGGGGGTTCAGCAACAAAATTTCACAGCCAGTTGTTGACGCCACCAACAAGTTATCCACAGCTTTCAAAATTGCCTCTAGAGCTACACACCCGCGGCGGGCGAAGCTAGTGCCATGACCACTCTTGAGACCATCCACCCAGCCAAACCCGCCACATCCAATGACCTTAAATCCGGCACACTTTTGCAGCTAGCACCGCGCATGGCCGTAGACCGCGAGAAATACTTAGCGCTTTCCGCCGTCGAACGCCAGCGCCTCGAATGCATAGCCATAGCCCGCAGCTCTTATACCGCGGTACTGATTAGCAAGTCCGCTGCACTCCTTCATGACCTTTGGCTGCTCCCTTGCCCCGACGACCCGGTCGAGCTAGCGCTTCCCTGCGGCAGCCTGCCCCGCCATAACCGCCATGCGCCGGGACGCTGCTACCGCAAGACCATGGTCGGGGACGTAGAAACCATCGACGGTGCGCGCGTGGTTAGCATTGCCCGCGCGGTTGCCGACGTCGCGCGTTACCACGGCTTCCGCCACGGCCTCATCGCCGCAGACTCGGCGTTAAACATGGGTATTAGCCCTGCCCAGCTGCAAGCCGAGGTCGATGGCTTAGGGCGCGTGCATAATGCCGCAGCAGCCCGCAAAGCAATTGCCTGCGCCAGCTCCCTATCGCGCTCGCCTTTCGAGTCACTCGTGCGCGCACTGGCTGTGGAGCTGGGCTTAGATGCCAAGCCGCGGCAACGCGTGGCGCCTGGCATCGAGGCATTGCTCATCGAAGAGGCCATCATCGTCGAGATTGGCCCGCAAGCGGTCCTATCCCGGCGCTCGAGCCGCACGGCATACCTGCGCTCCTTGGGATACCGAGTAGTTCAATTTACGCCCGAGCAATTAGCCAAAGATCCAGATACCTGCCGGAGGACGCTGCACATGGTGGCGCAGGCGCACGCGGTTAAGGCGAGCTAGAAAAGACAAACACCGCCGAACGAGGGAATCGGCGGTGTTGGTGTCTCCTTGTGTGTTGGCAACAAGGAAGTCTATTTATTGGCTCTTAAGCGGTAGTCGCGGCCTGTCGCGCAGCTTCGCGCTTGGCACGCACGCGGGCCACCACAGCGTTAACCCGAGCACGCTCTTCTAAGAACGGCGGCGGGTTGTGACCACGCATCGTTCGCACGTAGGCTGGGTGGGCTTCGACGACGGTATGGCGCCAAGCCTGCACCGCGATGAGCGCGGATTGACCGGCACGCTTGTACAGATGCGGCAGGGAAATCATGTCCAGGTTGCGGGCCACGGCGTCGGTTTGGCCGAGCACATAATCCACCAGCTCGCGCAGGTAATCCGCCACCGCCCCAGTGCGGCCGCGCAGCGTGGCAGCGAGCTCGGAGACCACAATGGTCGGGGAATCAATCGCAAAGGCGGCATCCAGGCTGCGCGCGGTGAGCTGCTCTGGCTCGGCGATATCGTTGTTGCCAGATGCGGCGGCGGAGATAGTGCCCGAGCGCACCCCTGAGACCAGCGCGTGGCGCAGGCCAATCAGCTCGCCTACGCAGCGTCCGGAATCGATGCGGGCATCCTCGACGATGTCGCCGAGTTCCGCCAGGCAGTCCAGTGCGAGTTCATCGTCCCAATCCTCAATTGCCTCGATGAGGTGCTCGATATACTCGACAACTTCGTCGCCGATGTTGTAAATCTCCTGAGTCAGCTCGCGGTGACGTAGCTCGGCGGCGATTTTGTGCATGCCGGTCCTTTCCGCAAACTAACCTCTAGTTGAGGTTGAGACTTCTCTGTAACGAGTGCTGACTTTATTCCAGATCCTGTGAACGATCTGCGCGACACTCCGAACAAACTCACAGACTTGAAAATTGCGGGGAGCCGGCGAAGCACCCGCCGGCCCTAAATGCCTACTGCTTCTTCGAGTAGATGTGGTCAATCGCGTTAGCGTAGCGCTGTGCCACAACATAGCGCTTGACCTTCATCGTTGGGGTCAGCTCGTTGTCCTCCTCAGTCAGGTCAGATTCCAGAATGTAGAACTTCTTAATAGCCTCCGCATGGGAGACAGTGGTGTTGACCTGGTTGATAGCGTCCTGGATTTCCGCACGCAGCGTGGCGTCGGTAGCCACCTCGCGCATGGAACGGTTGGCCGGGATATTGTGGTCAGCCTTCCATCGCTTGAGCTGGTCCTCCTCCAGGGTCAGCAGCACACCGATGAATGGCTTGCCGTCGCCCACGACCATCGCCTGGGAAATAAGCGGGTGCGCACGCAGCATGTCCTCCATCGGCCCTGGGGAGACGTTCTTGCCGCCTGCGGTAACGATGAGGTCCTTCTTACGGCCGGTAATGACAACGTGGCCGGAATCCATAATTTCGCCCAAGTCGCCGGTGTTGTACCAGCCATCTTCCAGAGCATCCGCGGTGGCCTCTGGATTATTCCAGTAGCCCTTGAAGACGATGTCGCCCTTGATCATGATTTCGCCGTCTTCGTTGACACGGATGGTGGTGCCCTCCAGTGGCGGGCCAACGGTACCGATCTTCTGATTCTCAAAGTCCACGGCTGCAGCTGCCGCAACCTCGGTAAGCCCGTAGCCTTCGTAGACGGTCACACCGATGCCGCGGAACCAGTGCAGCAGGTCATGGCTCATCGCCGAACCACCGGTGATACAGTACTTCACTTCGCCGCCCATCGCTTCACGAATGGTGGAGTACACTAGTCGGTCAAAGAGCTTGTGCTTTGCACGCAGCACGCGGTCTGGCCCCTCCGCGGTGTCCAACGCACGCGAGTACTCGATGGCCACCTTTTCAGCCTCGCGGAAGATACCCGCCTTGATCGGGCCGCCTTCCTTGGCCTTGGAAGCCGCACCGTTGCGCACCTTTTCGAAGACGCGCGGCACGCCCAGAATCAGGTTCGGGCGGGAACGCTGGAACTCGATGGTGATGGTGCTGAAGTCAGACCAGTGATTCTGCGAAGCACCGCTCATGGCAACGGCCAGGGATACTGCACGTGCCAGCACGTGGGCCAGCGGCAGGAAGGTCAACACGTGGTTGCCCGGCACGGCGATGCCGCCAATCGGGTTGGTCAGCAGGCCCAAGGTCTCCGCCAGCCAGTTACGGTGGGTCAGGATGCAGCCCTTCGGGCGGCCGGTGGTACCGGAGGTATAGACCAAAGACGCGAGATCGTCGGTCTTGGTGGCAGCGATGCGGGCGTCAACGACGTCGTCGGAAAGCTCGCGGCCCTCAAACATCAATGTGTCGATGGCCGAGGAGTTGATCTCCAGGATGCGGCGCAGCTGCGAAGGCGAATTCTTCAGCGCCGGCTTGCCGTCATCCTGCAGCTTCAGGTGCGCCACCAGCTCGGAGTGCTCGCGCGATTCAGTAATCGCCAGCACCGCGCCGGAGTCCTCCACGATCCACTGCACCTGGGACAGCGAGGAGGATGGGTAGATAGGCACCGAAGCCGCACCGGCAGCCCAGATTGCGAAATCCAGAAGCGACCACTCGTAGCGGGTGTTCGACAGCAAGACCACGCGATCGCCCTGCTCCACGCCGGCGGCGATAAGGCCCTTTGCAACTGCGTAGACCTCTTCGACGAACTGCTTGGCAGTGACGTTGACCCACTCATAGCTGGCCGGGCGAGTAAACATCACGCCGTGTGGGCGCGCCTTCGCCGTGGCCATCATGCGGGTTAGACAGGTTTCACCGTCTTCGATTTCAAACTTTGCAGGAGTGTGCGCTTCTTGCATAGTCACTGGATATCCTTTCGCACATCTATATAATTCCAGCCCACTCTATCAACCGATACCCCGACGTGTGACCTAAAGCCGTGGCAGAATGTGGCCTGTGACTACGCGTGAACTGCTTGAAGAACTCGCCCAGCGCCATGGCGTTGCCGCTAAGTACTCCTCCCAATCCGGCTACCCTATTTATGTAACGGATGAAACAATCGCCTATACCCTGCGCGCATTGGGCGTGGCGGTGGAAGACCGCGCGAGCGAGGAGCGCCTGACGCACCTGCTCTACGAGGACTACTTAGAGCGGGCATCGCGCCCGTTGCCGCCGTGCGTGGTGGCCAAAGAGGGCGTCGAGAAGCAATTCCTCGTGCACGTGCATGCGGGCCAGCCGGTGGATATCCAGGTAGAGCTCGAAGATGGGCAGCTCCGCCAGGTCTATCAGGACGAAAACAATGTCCCGCCTGCCGACGTCGCCGGTACCCACTGGGGCGAGGCCACCTTCCACATTCCGGGGGATCTGCCGCTGGGCTTTCACGAAATCCAAATGTCCTCGCCGGGCATAGGCGCGCATTCATGCCCACTGATCATCACCCCGGCACGTCTTAACACCGCTGACCCGTACCTAGAGCGCCCTGCCGCAGGCGTGATGGCGCAGCTGTATTCGGTGCGCTCGGAAAATTCCTGGGGCATCGGCGACTTCCAGGATTTGGGGCGCCTGGCGCAAACGGTGGCGCCTTTCGCCGATTTTCTGCTGATTAATCCCCTGCATGCCGCCGAGCCGGTGCCACCTGTAGAGGATTCGCCGTATCTTCCCACCACGCGGCGTTTTATCAATCCGCTCTACCTCAACATCGAGTCCATTCCGGAGCTGCAGCAGCTTTCCCCGGAGCTGCTTGACGACGTCCACGAGCTCGCCGCCGAGTTCCGCGAGCGCAACCGCAGTGCCGCTGAAATTGAGCGCGATTGCATCTATGAAGCCAAACTCCAAGTATTAAAAGAGCTTTATAACCTGGAATTTTCTGCTGAGCGCCAAAATAAGTTCTTGGAATTCCAGCAGGCAGAGGGCAAAGGCCTACAGGACTTCGCGCGCTGGTGTGCCGAGCAAGAGCTTTCGCTGCGCACGGGCCAGCGTCATGCGGTGGAGGAAGAGGCCGGAGAACTCGCGCGTTTTTATGCCTGGCTGCAGTTCTTGTGCGATGAGCAGTTGGCTGACGCGCAGCGTCGCGCCAAGGAGGCGGGCATGCGCATCGGGCTGGTCACCGACCTAGCCGTAGGCGTGCACCCGGGTGGCGCGGACGCGGTGAACCTCGCCGAATACCTCGCGCCGCAGAGTTCCGTGGGTGCCCCGCCTGATGATTACAACCAGCAGGGCCAGGACTGGTCCCAGCCACCGTGGCACCCGGTGCGCCTGGCGGAGTCGGGCTATAGGCCGTGGCGAGAGATGTTGCAGACCATCCTGCGCCACTCGGGAGGCGTGCGAGTGGACCACATCTTAGGGTTGTTCCGCCTGTTTTGGATTCCGCGCATGACGTCGCCGCAGAACGGCACCTATGTCTATTACGACCACGAGGCCATGCTCGGCATTCTCGCGCTGGAGGCCCAGCGGGCTGGAGCGGTGCTCGTGGGCGAGGACTTGGGCACTCTCGAGCCGTGGATTCAGCATGTGCTGGCAGAGACCGGGGTGCTGGGAACTTCCATCGTGTGGTTCGAGCGCGCCGAGGATAACGAGTCGCCTTTGCCGCAGCACGCTTATCGCCGCTTGGCGCTTGCTTCCGTGGGCACGCATGATCTTCCGCCGACCCTGGCTTATCTGCGCGGCGAGCATATCGCGCTGCGTGCACGGCTGGGCGTGCTCACCCGCTCCGTGGCCGAGGAAGTAGCAGATGACCGCAAGTGGCAGGCGCGGCTTCTGGATGAGGTGGAGCGCACCGGGCTGCTGCCGCGGCGCGAACCAGAGGAAGAGGTTGTCTTGGCTTTGCACCGCTACATCGCCGGCACGCCTTCGGCGCTAACAAGTACGAGCCTGGTGGACATGGTGGGCGACGTTCGCGCGCAGAATCAGCCCGGCACCACGAAGGATCTCTACCCCAACTGGTGCGTGCCGTTGTGTGATTCCACGGGTACGCCCGTGCTCATTGAGGACTTGGAAAGCAACGAGTTCTTCCAGAAAATGGCACGCGCTAGCGCCCGCCGCAGCGATTAAATAAACAGGCCGATGATTGCCACCACAACGACGAGCGCGATCATCGTCCACAGCGCCAGGCTGACGCGTGACTTTGGCAGGGCGCGCTTGCGGGGCGCAGGAGTTTGATTGCGTTCGGGATCCCAGAGGCCTTCGCGCGGATCTTCGGGCGTTGACATGGTTTCCAAGCTTAGCGGGTGGCGGAAGTGGAAGTCTTCTTCGGCCCCTTCAGGTGGCGGGCCGTAAAGTCGATGGCGAACATCAATGCCCAGGCTGCGAGCGCAAGCAGCGGCACCGCCACCGCGATGAGCACCGGCATTTGCAGCCATACCGGCGCCTGCACCATCGCCTGCGATAGAGCACCGGTCAAATTTGTCCACCATTCCATAAAGCGGGATTTTAGCCGAGTACTCTAGCCCGTATGACTAACACGCCAGTTCACGTCACTTGCCCGGCAGGCACGATCACCGGATACACCATAGATACGGTCAATTACTTCCACTCCGTGGACTATTCGGAGATCCCCAGCGACTTCGCCGATGCGCGGCCGCTTCAGGCACCTCGCGACCAGGACGCACGTGTTCCGCGTCCGGAGGCGGTTGCGCTGACTATCACCGCGCCTGCCGAGACCACGGATGCCCCAGTGTTGGTCTACATCCACGGCGGGCGCTACGAGCATGGCACCCACGAGGATCCACGCGCCGAAGGCACCGCCAACGCGCAGGCCGGAATCGTGCAGGTGCAGGTGGGCTACCGAGTGGGGCTGCCAGGCTTTGCGAGCTTCCGCGACGACGAGGCCTTCCGCTTCCGCGGCATCGATGATTGCCAGCTGGCGCTCGAATGGATCCAGCGCAACATCGAGTCCTTCGGCGGCGACCCCACTAACGTCACGCTCATTGGCCAATCAGCCGGCGCCACCACCGCGTTGTGGCTGATGCGCCGCGACCACTACCGTGGCGCTTTCCGCCGCGTTGTCGCGCTGTCGCCCGCGTTCCCTCTTGAGTCCAATGAAAAACGGAAGGCCAGCCTGCGCCGCGCACTCGGTGTTCCTGTCACAAGAGAATCCTTGGCAGCGCTGCCGCAAGACAAACTGGCGGACGGCTATTCCAAATTCCGCAAAAAACACAATCTTGGTATGGCGTTGGGCCCGGCACCTTTCGATGCCGCTGAGATGGTCGACATTCCCCTAGTGGTTAGCTCGACCCGCGACGAGTTCTATGGCATTCCTGTTGCACAGAAAATCGACTCCAGCCCACTACGCGGCATTGCGTTACGCCAGATAGCACCTAAATTTGGTTTCCCACCCAACTCGTTTGGTCCGTGGCGCCAGATTGCAAGCTACATCGACAAAAAACGTCCCTTGGGACGCATGATTGGTGATGCTAACATTCGCCGCTGGGTGGCTCAATCAGCCGACGATGCCCCTGGGCCGACCTGGATGATCGAGTTCACCCGCAGTGGTCGTCCTGCTTTGCACTGCGAAGAACTACGCTTCATCTTCGGCGTCCGCGACGGCGAGTCTGCGCGCACGCTCAACTCGTGGCTCCACAACTTTGTGCGCACTGGACACACGGGGTTCCCCGAGTACCGCCCTGACCACGCTATCTGGGAATACAACCTTGATAGTGGGGACGAGCGCGTAGCCCATGGCAGCTTGGATTACGTCGGAGCTGTTTTTTCCGGCTAAACTTTCCTACTAATCATTTGATTGTTGCCGCAGCGCCGGCAGTGCTTGGGGACATTGCCTATTTACACAGCTACGGAGGCCAAGTAGCGCTGCCGTAATGAACAAAAGGTCGCAGCAGAAGTTTCTTCCCCTGGCGGTTACAAGTTGAGACAGCGCAAACTTCCAAGGCAGATAAATGCATTTACTAAAACCACTCTGAGCATCCGACGGCTAATCCCCACAACCCCGCCTCGAACAGCTCTCGGTGACTCAATTCAAGATCTAGAGCCATGATCTTCCAATGGCCCAGTAGCAACATGGACGTCATCAATGTATGCGAAGGTAACCAACGGCGCTTCGACGCTGTATAGGGTTTCACACCAGCGCCATGTTGTATTTCTTCCAACAGACTCGAGTACGTCCAGGTCATCCGCTTCCTCTACGAAAAAGCATAAATGGGGTTTGCTTGCATCTTGTGATGAGGATGTAGGGACCGTGTGGTCCGATTTTGAAAACTACGTTCCGCAGAAAACCCTCTTCCGAATCCACGGAAAACTGTGGGGCAAACGGGAAGCTTCGTAGGCACACCACAGCGAATTGGGCTGAAACCCTCCGTATTTAAAAAGATAGGGACAGCTACCCCCTACCCGCACATTTAACCCCAGTCGCACTTGTTCGAGGCAAACGGGTATCTCTTAACAGTAAAGTCTTATCCCCACGTTTCACGGGTCAGACTTTTTCTGTATCTTCCACAGCAGAATGGAAGCGCTCTTCCCCGCTTACGCGGGGCGGACGCGGAGTACCCGCCGGATAAAACACCTGACCTAGGCTCATCCCCGCTTACGCGGGGCGGACGCTTCCACCAAGTACAACGTGACCATCACTGCGGGCTCATCCCCGCTTACGCGGGGCGGACGGCTTTTTCGAACAGGATATTGAACGCGCTGGGGCTCATCCCCGCTTACGCGGGGCGGACGCGTCGATGACGCTGGATGTGTATGCGCACTTGGGCTCATCCCCGCTTACGCGGGGCGGACTGATTTTTGGGGGCGGTCAGTCCCCCGCGACGGTTGCAACCGTCGCGGAATGATTACGTGTTTTAGAATCCTGATTTCTCGTACCCAACAAGGCCTGAACCGGCAGACAGGCACGCGCTTGGGGCTGTGATTCCAGTGCAGGTGATATACCAATTATCGCCATAGATAACAGCGGTGTTCTCTACCGTTGAGGCCCCATCAACCATGGCTTTAACCGTGGTCTTGTCCTGCCCGCCGTTTACGATATAGGCAACGCTTGAAGTGCTACAGGTGAGTCCTTGCTCGGTGCTGCCAGTGTCGTTGCAGATGACGTTTTGGGTTTGAAGATAGTTGAGTACTTGGATAGCGGTCTCAAATTCGCCAGGATCAACCTTGGACGGCTTCTCATGAGTAGTTTTTGTCTCATGCATGGCTTGATTTGTCTCGGGAGACGAACCACACGCCGCCAGCGAGCACGCTGCTGCTATGAGAGTGAGAGAGAAAATTTTACGCATTCTGGTTACCTTTCATTCTTGTAGATGAGTGTCGCCATGGTCGGTGAAATTCCAAGCGCCTTTGATATGGTGCCCATCGGTACGCCTGCTGTTTTAGCTCGTCGTACTGCCATGGTTCGCTGATTTTTTAGCTCTTGAAGGGCTCATCCCCGCTTACGCGGGGCGGACGGCTTCGGCGGATGTTGCTGCTGAGGCTCGTCGGGCTCATCCCCGCTTACGCGGGGCGGACTCATGGTGGGAACTACGGCCTGGAGTAGCGCCGGGCTCATCCCCGCTTACGCGGGGCGGACA
>NZ_KV793704.1:49627-49838 GCF_001808545.1 Corynebacterium sp. HMSC077D03 | reverse complement strand
GGCTCATCCCCGCTTACGCGGGGCGGACTCCTTTTCTGCTTGCCACTTGCAGGTGGCATTAGGCTCATCCCCGCTTACGCGGGGCGGACATCCTGTGACAATTTAGCGGCGGCCGCGGATTCGGCTCATCCCCGCTTACGCGGGGCGGACGACGCTTCCGCCGCTTTCTTGAACCCCCGCGTGGGCTCATCCCCGCTTACGCGGGGCGGAC
>NZ_KV793704.1:0-49527 GCF_001808545.1 Corynebacterium sp. HMSC077D03 | reverse complement strand
GGCTCATCCCCGCTTACGCGGGGCGGACACTTACTGACCAGCGTGGAAGAGCCGAAACAAGGCTAGCAGATCCGACTTATGGTGTAACGGTCAGTGTCGGCGAGCATTTCGGGCAGCACTCCAGCCGGTGCGGCGTTGAGCTTTTGATGGTGCAGTGGTTCTTCGCATGAGGGTGACACCATCGAAATCCACAGGCTCCCACTCATGGCGATGAACGCGAAAATCCAACCCCTGCTCATTATCGGAGCTAAAGACCAAGATAGCGCGGCCATCTTTACACAAACTTACGCAACGTTCCCACAACAGATCACGAATGCGCCCTGATGGACGACCGACAAACACCCCAGGTGAAATCTCAAGTAACCACTTAGTAAGGTCACCGCGGAGGCCGGCGGGACATGCAGTAACGACGAGCGCCATCATGGAGAACTCCGATCAAAGTCTGACCAATTAGTACCAGCCGCAATATTTTCAAGTTCGTTCCACAAAAGCAGCTCTACATCGATTGACTCGGTACCATTGTCCATTCCCATTAGTCGATAGAGGTCCTTTACGATCCGTGGCAATAGCCGTTTTTCAATGATTGCATCCCGAACTAGTCGGCGAACCTGTCCGCTAATATCGTTCTTTGGCTCAGAGGCTGCTGCGAAGGCAGCTGGGATCGAAACCTCCGCTTTATAGAGATCAGCGATGTCATACACAAAAGCACGGTCCGTGCCGTTATGAACCACACCCAGTGCAGGGACAAAACCTAAGGCCGTAATCACCGCTTGAGACACGCCGTACAACGCAGCATTCGCCGCGGTGAGTGCCTGATTAACAAGATCACCACCAGCAAAATCATTCGGGTCGTAACGCCGCCGATCCCAATAAACTCCATAGAGATCTGCATACTTACGATAAATCGCTTTGACACGTGCGCCTTCACGCCCACGTAGTTGCGCCATAGTTAATCCGCTCACGTCTTCGTCGGGGAAGCGCATGGAATACATTTCTCGAGCGCAGTCCAAACGGGCCCGTTGGTTGGTAACAATTCGAGCCTGTGCTTCAGCGAAACGCGAAGTCTTGGCAGGAGGGCGTCCGTGGGCATAGTAACGCACGCCCTTTTCTCCCACCCACACAACAGATACGCCAGTATCGCCCAGCAAAGCCATTGCAGCGTATGTCACTTTAGTCCCCGGTCCTAGCAACAACGCAGCAAGCGTGGTTGCTGGAACATGTACCGTGCCATTCTGATCCGAAATGGTCAGTGCATTGTTATCCCGGTTGACCACGGCACGCTCAGCATAGAGAAATGAAATCCTCTCACTCACGCGCGTCAGTTCTTGCCGATCAACAGGTACCTTTTGCGGTTCCATTTGCAGACTTTCCTACTCTGCCGGAGCTAGCGTTAAAAGGCCACAACCATACGCCCTTGCACGTCCGATTCCTTGCTGGAGCGACTGATTCAAGGCTTTGGCATTGGTGACTACGAGTTGCCCACGGAACCGCGCGGTGCGGATAGAAACGCGTTTAGCACCATCTCCCTTTGAAAACCGCAGGTTATTACGTTCAACCACAGAAAGCATAGGCTCCTCGTTCTCATCGACTGTGATGGAAAAGCCTGCTGCCACCGACTTTTTCAATAACCACTCGCATTGCTGAGCAGCCGTGACGTGTGGAACAACCTTTCCCCTCGATTTCCCTGGAATAGTGATTGACTCAACGGGATTTCCCACCAATTCAAAAGCCCATTTTTGCCCATTGACAATCTGTTCCAAAAACCTCGAATAGTCCGCCGATTGCGCGGGCCGGGTGTCCCAGCCAGCCTGCTCAACGATGTGCTGGGTATCCGGTTTTTCAGGCCCGACAATATAAAGAACATGCTCATGTTCCCTGTGGTCCACGCGCCACAGCACCCGCGACTGTGATTCGTCGATATCTGGTGGAAATGCTCCACGGACGGCCGCGTGCATCGCTTGTGGGTTCGCCAACAACTTTGCGGCGCCACGCTTCAAGGGATTGAGGTACAACTTCGTTAACGTACTCATGCGCGAATCACCGCTTCAAAAAATGGATCAGACTTAGTAGCGAGAGGATTCTCAAACGGAGCGCCTGTCTCGTCCTGCACAACTTCACGCCACGCATACTGCCGGTGCTCTTGTGCAAAAGAAATCGGAACATCGCGGCATGCTATTCCTCTCTCCCCTTTTCTTGCGTCGCGGTGTATCGGTAATACAACGTTTCTCGCTCTGGCTTGCCGATGACTTTTGGAGGCGTGCCATTCTTCGCCTTGCAGAGCTGTGACCAAATCACTATCGCGGATCCCTAGGACTAGATCAGCTGGCGCGGGACACGATCGGCGACCAAGGAACAACGGGAAGCGGGGACGTCGCAGAGCTGATTCAATGTTCTCTAAGAGGGCTCGTTCCTCGGACTCCACAGCAGCAACGAACACGGCATCACTAAGAAAGTAGCGGGTCACCAGCTGCGCGTTAGATGCGCCCTCCGGTAGCGCGGTCTGGAAATCCTTTAGCAAGGTACCAGGTTGGTCCACTCGCACTCCGAAACTCAATCCCGCAAGGTCTTCAATCGGATCGACTCGTCGGCGGCCTAGAGCTGCAGCGAGCATACCGATCACCCCTGATTTGGTCGGCACCTGTCCCGTTTTGCGCTGTTTATAGCGGGAATCATCGCCCCATGATTGCATGGGACCTTTAAGAAGTAGTAGCAAGGTGCTAGTCATTTCTATTTCTCCGAGATGAGGTAGTTGAGAACATCTGCCACCCGCTCTTCAAGCTCAGGAATAGTGACTGAGTCCGCAAATTCGGTGAAATACCCGTCAAGTCCGCGAATTCCAGCGACGAACTGGGCAGTTGGCTTGAGTCCATACATTCGCTGAGTTTCGATAGCTTCTTGGGCGAGCTTTTCCGCACCAAGCTTGCTGCGCCCCGCAGCACCCGCTTCGACAGGCTCCTCAAAAGCATTGACCAACGACACCGAACGATCGTCACTAATCGTGACATAAACAAGCTCAGGGAGCGTGTTGTGTGCAAAAGTGTTCTGCTTACCTGTTGGAAGGGATTTGACGAAGGAATCCACGAATGCCGCCGCAGAGTCGACCGCAGTTTTCACGTTATTGAGGTTGGAAGCAAGGGATTCAAAGTCGACCGATGCGAAGCGATAAAGAGTTGAAGACATCATTTGTACAGTGCCGATCATGCCTGCACCTGTCTCTTCATTGTCAGCAGTGGCGTCATCGACTGCCGTGAAGTAGTCGAATTCCGGCTCAGTCTCGTGAATACCCAATGCGTGCGCGACCTGGACGGAAGCGTCGACGTTGAAAGCAGCGTCATCAGCCACCATACGACCAAACATTGCGATGTCAATGGAGTGCTCAGTGTCAAGAACTGCCTGAGCTTCATTTTTCTTAAACTTCTCCCCATCTTTATCGATGATGGCGCGAGCAGCACGATCAATCTGATGGTTGCCCAGGAACAACAAGTAACCGAGCTCTGGGTACGCGATTTTCGCGTCCTCTTCGGTCTCGTCGTTCTTGTGCTTAGCATCCTTGAGCTTCAGCTTGGCACCAGTAAAGAGGTTCTTTACCCCATCAATCGCACGTTGGGTTTCCCACTTCTCTCCTGCCTCCTCGGTGATTTCGAAGATTCGCTTGCAGATGAGTTCTCCCACGAGACGGGTGCGCTTACCCATCACCTCTGCGGGGAAACGCTTGGCGAAATCCTGGCGGACGGCACGCTTCCATGCTTGCGACGAGACGCGTTGGCGCTGAACACCACCATAACGTGCGGACTTTGGTGCGCCCATATCATCACGGTTGATGAGGCTTGGTGGGATGGTTTGAAGGACATGGACGTCAACAGTTAGGGACATGATATTGAACCTTTCTTGATTATTTTTCGGTCTTTTTAGTGAATGGGGCCGTGGCAAAATCTCGTCCCCATCGAAGGAGAACGGAATTTCGGAACTTCGGATTGCGCAACGTCTTCAAATCCTGAGCGAATGCTCCATAGTCAAAGCCAATATTCTTTGAACGAAGAATACTCACCAGGGAACGTGCGTGATACAGCTGCGACTCGTAGCCAGCTGCGGTTAAGATAGCGTCGAAACGAGGCTTCAATGACTCGGATTCACTCTGGGTGTACATCAATCCACACGCTCGTGCGAAACTACATCCCTCTACATGTACCGGCTGGGTAGCAGATTGCATGTGCGATGCGAAAAGCGTCAATGCATAAAATGCCGCTTCCTCTTCGCGAGTTACAAATAAGCCAGGTTCTTCGTCGAGCAGCGCAGGATACATGAGGTTCATGACCCGTTGGAATGCCAGAGGTGCCTTTTCCGGACTCCGGCCAGCATACCGACGCATCTCTGATAGTGTGCTCTTTGCTGCGGCTTCGTTACCAGGCTTCTCTCCGCGCTGTAGGTACGCATTCTGTAAACGATCTGCGGCATTGCTCACCGCCAAAGACAAGCGAGACCGCCTAAGCTGATCAGTCATTCGTGTTTACCATTTCTTTCTTTTTCGATTCTTCCGACAAGAGCGGCAATGAATTACCGAGACTCCGGCCAAACAATGAAAAGTAGGACGCTGCAGTGACAATTTGCGGTTTCTCAGTCGTCGAGCTGAGAAGGGGTCGACCTATCATCGCTCTCGGTCCTGCAGCTTGCAGCATGGCTTCTCCACGAGAGAGCATGAAAGACCGCACCTGTTGCTGCCATTCGATTGCGTATTCCTTGGGCTCAGGGCTATCACTCCATCCCGCTACCCACCGATTGAAAGCAGGCTCCAATTGCGCGAGAGCTGCATCCACGGGTTCAGCTTGAAACTCGTAGGTACCGCCTGCGGCAACAAGTAAGTTTCCGCCAAACTGTCCAAGCGCAATAGCTGTATTAAGAGTGACATCAGCTGCGTTTAGGACTGCGCGCCGAATAGCGTCATTTTCCAGAACCGGGAAGTTCAACGTGGTGCGGGCGGTGACACTCGCCGCCACCGATGACGACTGGGCACCATATTCCACGGTGACCATGCCCACGTGTGCTACGGATGGAGGAAGAACATCTGTCCGCCAGTAGTATGCGAGCTGATCCAGAATTTCCGGGCGTTTCGGGGCTTGCGCTCCCTTCCCTGCTGAAGAAGTACTCCGAAGGTATGGTGCATCGGACTCCATCGCAATGAGCGGTTCAAGAGAACGCCACATAGTTCTTCCCGCATCGTATGGACGCGGATAGAAGGCAACAAAATCCTTCTTCGACTGGTTCTTACTGTAGCGGTAGGGTGTCATCGGATCTCCGAATGCGTTAACGCCGGCATCGGGGATACGGTCACCGTTGCTCACAAGAACCGCACCAACCTCATTGTTCTCACGATGAAGCCGAACTCGCCTAGTTTGCCACGTTGCTAAGTCTGCTGGACCACCAATGTGAATAGCTCCTCCATTGCGCTCAGCCGCGGTGTCGGGCTCGCGTTCCCACACTGGTTTGTCATTTGGTGTACGTAGGCACGACTCAGTGGTGTTCAGCGCCAGAGTCTCGCGCAAATTTGCACCTATCAAGTAGGTTCCACCGGTCATTCCGGTCCACCCAGTGCCGATTGGGTATCCTTTTCCGCCCTTAACCCTAGAGTCGCCAACCGCACCAGATTTGATTCCCGAATAGTCGTATGCATGAACATACACAAGCCAGCGCGCAGCCTCTCCGAAACTGAGCGTCTCAAGCGGTTTACCGGCCCGCATCGTGAAGAACTCATCTTCTGCTTCGGGAATGATTCGGTTTATGGGAGAAACTGACCCCTTCTCTGTGTGAAGGTCAGCGACCTGCATGAAGGGATGGTCGGAATCGAAAAGGTTGAACCGGCTTGCATAACCGTCCAAGTACGAAAGCACCTTAATGTCAGCTGCACCTTCAAGAGCATCAGCCCTCGCCTTGACAAACCACTCAGCCATAGAGAATTTAGTTTTTCCCGCAGGCTTGGCCACTGAATGTGCCCGCCAAAATATCGCAAGCAAAACGCGGAGGACCGCGTAATCCTGCGCTGGCGAGTCCCCACGCAGCTTCGCAATGTCGTGTGTGCCATCGAATATCTGTCTAATACTCACCAAGAGCGGTTCTCCATGACTGCCGACAGCCGCAATCCACGGTTCATCGAGTAATGAGAACACATCACTGTCTTCGCGTGACATCTTTCCTCCTTAAAGAGCGATAGAAATTTATTTAGGGCCTGAATCACGATTTTCAGGGCGGGCCTCGGGTTCTCCAGTTGGCCTTAATAAAGTTGTCTCGACTCACGATCCTATTTCACTTCCAAGCCCAGTTCCGGCGAATACATCACATCGAAACCAGCAATGTTTGCCTCCCCAGTAGAATCCAGCCGCAGTGCAACTCTGCTCTTAAGGAGAAAGCTGTCTGCCCACCCAACAGGGGTCTCTTTCTCAAGTTGGTCGATTACTCGGTCGAATACAGATTCGTACTTGCTCATCCGGGTGGGGAGTCGAACGGTAGCGCCGGCGAGATGTCGAGCCAATGAAAACTCCGGACTCTCGTCATCGAGCACGTACTCACTTTCTGTTCCCCATGGGCGATAACCGAAGTCCCCCGTCTCGATAGGAATAACTTCGATGGTCGGATCAGCGTCTCTAACTTGAGCAATAGCTGCTTCTTCCTTATCCACAGCTGACCCCTTAGACTCAAAGTAACGTGCAAAAAGTGCACGATAATTGCCTACGTCGGGATCCGGATAACGGAACGTCTCTGATCGATTGATTGCCAAGGTTTGTCGCTTGCGGCTTTCTTCTCTCGCCTCGTCCCACGCAGGCTGCCAGTCCGCCACTGGTGACTCTGGACCAGCGACCGTTGCGTAAGTACCGCGGACTATGCCAGCAATGTCCTCTGGGCGCCGATACCCCTCACTCAGCCACTTCCGTGAAACCGCAGCAGCAGAAGCTAGAAGTACTGCAGGGTCATAAATAGCGGCCGTGCCAGAGTCGAAAACGGGCACCTCATCCCATCCCTCTGCTCCTCGTATTAAGAGGCGGGCGCGACGCAGTTTTTCGGGCCGATCTTCCAGTGGCCGCTGGTGGCGGTGCAGACGGCCAGCGCGTTGAACGAGCAGATCGATAGGTGCCATGTCAGAAATCATGACGTCGACGTCAATATCCAAAGATTGCTCGACCACCTGGGTAGCAACATAAATACGTCGATGCGGGCGGGATCTCCCGCGCCTAGCCTCTGGTCCAAGTTGTTGAAGCATTTTACCCTCCTTCACCGCGCGCTCGTGCGCAATGAAAGCTGCATGATGCAGTTCAACCTCGTCTGGGAACTTTGTTGCCAGCATCGAATAGGAATTCTGCGCTCGTCGGACGGTATTGCACACGACAAGCGCGCAACCCCCATCAGTGAGTAGCTCCTCGCACAACGTTAAGAGCTCACGATCAGTGTCTCCAATCACGGACACATCCGCGTGAATCTCATTAAGGCCGATATCGAGTGATTCCTCACGGACTCCATTTGCATCCGCAATCGTAAGTAGCGGATACCCATCGCTTACCGACTCCCAGTCCTCTTCGCCCAGAACTGAACGATAGGCTTGCACCAGACTTTCCTTCTTATCTACCGGCAAAGTCGCCGACAACAAGATGACCGGTACTTCATACCAAGCGAGCCATTTCAAGGTCGACTCTAAATACGCACTCGTAAAAGAATCATATGCATGGACCTCGTCAATAATGACGACTTTTCCGGCAAGCCCAAGGTGGCGAAGCATGTTGTGGCGGGATTGCAGTGCCATCATCAAAACTTGGTCTACTGTCGACACAGCGAAGTTAGAGAGCAGCCCCTTCTTGGGAGAAGCGAACCATTCCATCGCGGTGACGCTCCCATTACCCGAAGTATCGGAGCTGACTCCTTTAACTCGCAGTCTCTGATACTCCTTAACCAAGCTATTCATCGAATGCGCAAGGTAGGCCGCAGTCGTATCACCTATGGGAACAACATTCTGCGCCCACTGAATCACCCTGTTGAAGAGGCCATTCGCTGTAGCCATCGTCGGCGCAGCGAAAACTACCCCATGGCAACCATGCCTTTCTGCGTACGCATGTGCTGCAGCTAAAGCCGCCTCCGTTTTACCGCTACCAGTGGACGCTTCAATAATGTGCAGTGAAGCCCCCTCGGATCCGCGGGCCTGGGCAAAAGCCCGCTGTTGAATGGGCCGCGGATCCCACTCATCAGGCCAACCAAAGGCCGCAGCAAAGTACTCCGCAACGCCAGGTTTCATTGTCTTAGAAGCGCTCCACAAGCCAGCAAACCCAATCGACGCCAGCCCATCCTGAACTCGTTGCTCTTGTTCACAATCGAAAACATACGGAAAGGCCCGTTCATTTGACGCACACCAGTCAGCAGCAATGACCAGTCCTGTAATCAGTTGGATCGTAGGTACAAACAGCTCTGATTGAATCTTTCCTATGACCGGCTTCACCTCAGTGGCATCGGCCATTGCTTCAATAACAGCAGCTTGAACTGACAACCAGTTCTCTGGGTACTCACGAAGAATTGCGCGAGCCCTGTCGTAATCCGCTGTTCTGGCAGGAATTCCGTGGTGCGACTCAACGACACTCGCAATAGTTTCCGCAACTGGCCCCCACATTCCCTGTTTCAAAAGCCAGTCATAAAGAATCACCGATGAGGCCAAACCGTGAGGGAAGTAAGCGCCGACTTCCTCGAGCCCAAATTCCAGATCTAATCCAACGTCTTCGAGACTCCCAAGGATCATCTCTGCGTTGGCCCCAGGCGGTATCTTGCGCTGAAAACTTCTGGTGATTTTGCCGACATCATGGATCCCTGCCAAGAACACAGCCAATCCTCGGACTTCAGAAACCTCAAGCCTTTCTGATGTAGCCAATGATTGCTTAATTGAATCCGCAACAAACGTGTCCCACAAAAGTGAAGCAACATCCCGAGTATCTACAAGGTGCTGCCACACCGACAAATAACCCGTCTCATCCCCAGGTTTAGCCCACGCTAGTGATGCTGGACCGAGAAAGCTTCCATCTACCATAACAATCAACATACTCCAGATCAGCAACTCAAGGGTTACTATTAAAAACTTTCAAATTTATGTCTACTGCAGAGCGGCGGTACGATGTGCATGTTGCAATGACTCCCGCAGTTGTCGGGATGAGCCAAGTAAGCCTTGAGTTGATAACTTGGCGGCAACTTCTTACCCGCGCAAGCGGGTTTTTCATTTCACCCATACCCTCAATTTAAACGGAAACTATGACACGCGAGTCGGGGAGTCGCACACAAGTTCCATAACAGTTGCTAACGCAATGAACCTACCTCGCCCAAACGTCTTCCTTAAGCAATGCCGAGTTCCACTTGCCCACGAAGAGTCAACTCAAACGCCGTGGTCGTGCTCTGGGAAAGCTTAGAGTAAGTCTCTGTCTCGCTTTTGAGTAAAGCTCACGCCATATACGGATTGGCATGTGAGAGCATTCACTAACCACGAAATAGGCAAGGTGAGGGAAAGCCCCAAACTACGCAGCTTATACTGTCGCTGCTATGAAGGACCTAGATTCCATAAGCCCCCGGAAAGCGGGGTGTCTGCGTTTACACCAGCCCCGGATCAAAGATCAGCCCACAACAGTCGAAGCCGAAATAGTCGAGATAGGTCAGCCTCTAAGGACAGCCGGATTATCCCTTATATCCCTTTCGGCTAAGCCAGCGCCTCGCGCAGCGGGGCCTCTGCAATTTCCTCAACCATCCAGGGGCTGAAGGCAAACGGAGTGGCAACCGCGGCGTCGATAAGCGCGGCGGGTGCTGCCCACGCGAAGGAATCCACCTCATCAGGATTCGGGTGCAGCTGCACATCCTCCGGGAGCTCCAAGACGAAGACCGGGCAGATCTCATGCTCGACGATGCCGGAGGAATCAACGGCCCGATAAGAAAAGTCTGGTAGAACCTCGCGCACCTGGTCCGCCTCCGCGTGGATGCCCAGCTCGAAGTGCGCCCGACGCAGCACCGCCGAGACGTTGTCCTCCCCCGGCGCTGGATGGCCACAAAAAGAATTGGTCCATACGCCAGGCCAGGTCTGCTTTGCCAGCGCGCGGCGGGTCACAAGCACCTTGCCGCCTGCTATAACCCACGCAGAAAACGCGAAGTGCAGCGGGGTATCCGTGGTGTGAACGGCCGCTTTATCAGCTGTTCCGGCAGGTAGTCCGTCGGGGCCGGCGAGGACTACGAGTTCTGTCATAGGTTGAGGTCTCCCACGTAGGTGACATTGCCGATGCTAAAGCGGGCATTCCAGAGGTTGCCCGGGGTGACGTTGAAGCGGTACTGCAGGTTCGTCGAAGCACCCGCGCCCAGAGGCAGGTCCAGGCCCGGCGCGGCTACGTCGGCGTTGGCCTCTGGGTCATAAGGCAAAAGCTCAATCTTGGACCAACCGCCATTGCCGTCAGCGCGCTCGAGGACGGGCTCCTCGAAAGCATCAACAGGCAGGGCCTGGTCATTGAGGTTGTGCAGCTTGATGGTCACCACGGATCCCTGCACGGAGTCGCTATATACGCCCTGCAGATCCCACTCGACGTTCAGGCCATCGTCTTTGACCTTGGCGCCCAAGTCGGAGGAGATCTCCTTGTTGTCTACATCTTTGGGCTCATAAGGCGGCTCTTCCGAGCTAGAAACCACGATGTCTTCGCCCAATCCGGTTTCCTCTGGCTGCAGGATGGCACAACCGGAGGCAAGGGTACCGATTGCTGCCACAGCAGCAATCAACTTCAGAGACCTATTCACCGCGAATTCCTTTTTGCTTTTGGGACGGATCAAAACTTTTCTTTAATACCTTAACCTAGTCAGTGTTTATTGCCGTACAGGTGGCATACTGTTCCTTCTCGAATCTTTCTCACCCCTACCTCAGAATTGAGAGGCGCTAGCTAGCTTTATGAACTCCATCTTGCGCATTACTCGCAGTGCTTCTGCGCTGTGGCCTTTTTATTTGGGAGTGCTTGCCACCGCCACGGTGACCGCGGTGCTCTCGCTCATCTCGCCCTTCTTGGTCCGCGAGGCAACCGACGCCATCGTTGAGTCCTTGCAGGGCAACACCCCGGCCGAAAGCGCCCTGCGCACCGTCATGTGGCTGGTCATCGCATTGTTTGCTGCCGACGCCCTGGGCAACCTGATTAAAAACGTCGGCGGCTATATCGGCGACGTCATGGTGGCGCGCCTGCGTCAGATCCTGTCCACTCGCTACTTTGCCAAGCTGCTTTCCGTGCCGCAGGCCTACTACGACAATCAGGTCACCGGCACCATCATCGCCCGGCTGGATCGCTCAATCTCCAATATCACGCAGTTTGTGCAGTCCTTCTCCAACAACTTCTTCACCATGCTGATTCAGGCCATCGCGGTGTTGGTCATCATGGGCATTTACTACTGGCCGCTGGCCATCCTGCTCACGCTGCTGTTTCCGCTGTACATGTGGCTTACCGCCATGACCTCGACGCGCTGGCAAAAATACGAGGGGAAAAAGAATGCCGATGTGGACCAGGCCAATGGCCGCTTTGCTGAGGTCATCGGCCAGGTTAAAGTGACCAAGTCCTTCGTGGCGGAGGTGCGCGAGCTCGATAGCTTCGGCAAGCTCTACCGCCGCATCGTCGATACCACCAAGCCGCAGTCGCGCTGGTGGCACTCCATGGATACCCTGCGCGGCGTGGCCATGTCCCTCATCTTCTTGGGCATCTACGCCATCGTGTTCTGGCGCACCCTCCATGGCCATTTCAGCATCGGCGATATGGTCATGATCTTGCAGCTGGTCAACCTGGCCAAGCAGCCGGTGTTCATGATGAGCTGGATTGTGGACACGGCCCAGCGCGCCATCGCCGGTTCCAAGGACTATTTCAAGGTCATGGAGGAAAACTTCGAGCCGACGGCGAACAAGGGCCTCATCGAGGCCACCACGGCTTCCGACGCCCCGGTGCTTGACCTCAATCCGGTTCAGCCTTTGGAGCCGACGCCGGGCAAGCCGGTCTTTGCTTTCCAGGACGTGTCCTTTTCCTATGAAGAAGACAAGCCCGTGGTCGAAAACATCACCTTTGCTGCCGAGGAAGGCCACAAGGTGGCTTTGGTCGGCGAATCTGGCGGCGGCAAGTCCACGCTGGTCAATCTGCTGCTCGGCCTCTACCACCCCACCGCGGGCCGCCTTAGCGTGCTGGGCCACGACGTCGATGAGCTCAAGGCCGCGCGCCTGCGCGCCTCTGTCGGCGTGGTCTTCCAGGAGTCCTATCTGTTCTCGGGCACCATCCGCGAAAACATCGCCTACGGCAAGCCCGGTGCGAGCGAGCAGGAGATAATCGACGTCGCCAAGCGCGCCAATGCTCACGACTTCATCGAGGCTTTCCCGCAGGGCTACGACACCGTCATTGGCGAGCGCGGCCTAAAGCTTTCGGGCGGACAGAAGCAGCGCGTTGCCGTGGCGCGGGCGATGCTCAAAGACGCGCCGATCTTGGTCCTGGACGAGGCCACCTCCGCGCTGGATACCAAGGCCGAGCGCGCCGTGCAGTCAGGCCTGGATGAGCTGATGAAGAATCGCACCACGCTGATCATCGCCCACCGCCTGTCCACCATCGCCGACGTGGATACCATCATCACCCTGGATAACGGCCGCATTGATGAGATTGGTTCGCCGGCGCAGTTGTCCCAGTCCGGCGGCATCTACGCCGAGCTGCTGCGCCTTACCCAGTCCAGCTCGCGTGCAGACCGTGAGCGTTTGAAGCGCTACGGATTCGTCGAAAACACCGCCGCTGCGACGGAAGAATAATAATCCTGTTGCCTGCTTTTGCCCCGCGCTAGTGTGGGGCTTATGCAGTTTCCATCACTAGAAAAGTTACAAGCCCGCGGCACCCGGAAGTGGACGGTGTACGGCGATGACGTACTGCCGCTGTGGATTGCAGAGTCCGATTTTGAAACTTCTCCTGCGGTCAAGGATGCAATCCAGCGCGCCGTGGATGCCGAGGCCTTTGGCTACACCCCCTCGCCGAAGTCGGCCGGGCTTAATGACGCCGTGGCTGACTTTTATGGGACGCGCTACGGCTGGCGCCCCAACCCGCGGCAGATTTTCTGGATCGGCGATGTAGTCCGGGGCCTTTTCTTGGCGCTGAACTACTTCACGCGGCCCGATTCCCCAGTGGTGGTTCCGGTTCCTTCCTACCCGCCGCTTTTGGAATTGCCAGAAGCCGCCGGCCGCGAAAAGATTGAGACCACCCTCGATCTTGCAGACATCGAGCGCGCCTTCCAGCAGGGTGCTGGCTCCATCTTGCTGGCCAATCCTTTCAACCCACTGGGCACCGTCTTTGAGGAAGACTATCTCACTAAGTTGGTGGCGCTGGCGGAGAAATATGACGCGCGCATCCTCGCTGACGAGATCCACGCTCCTCTGGTCTACGAGGGCAAGCACATTCCGGTCGCTTCCTTGGGCGAGGCCGGCGCAAGGCGCACCATCACCGTGACCGCTACGTCCAAGGCGTGGAATATTGCGGGGCTAAAGTGCGCGCAGATCATTTTCTCTAACGCCGGCGACGTTGCCACCTGGAATAGCTTGAGCGGCGTGGCCAAGGACGGCACCGGAACTTTAGGCGTGCTAGCCGCCGAGGCCGCCTACCGCGACTATGAGTTCCTAAACCAGGAGATTGAGTATCTACGGCAGACCCGCGATTGGCTCGTCGAGGAGCTGCCAAAGCACATACCGGGGCTGAAAACCACCGTTCCGCAGGCAACTTACCTGCTTTGGCTCGATTTCCGGGACACCGCGATTGGTGATAACCCCCAGCCCGCGAAGTGGCTGCGCGAGAACGCCAAGGTGGCCCTCAACGAGGGCGAGACCTTTGGCACCGGCGGCAGCCACCATGCTCGTTTGAATTTCGCGACTTCTCGCGAGATCTTGGAAGAAGCACTAGACCGTTTGGAGAAGGTTTTCTAATAGCAATTAGAAATTTGCCAGACTTCCCTCCACCGTATAACGTGTTATGAGACAGTTATCCCAAATAGTGGGAAACCAGAGGGAAGATATGACAACACAAACACAAACACCTGCGACTCCGACCGGCAAAAAGGGCGGCTCCGTCACCACCATCGTGGTGGCCTCGCTGATGCTCTTTTCGATGTTCTTCGGCGCCGGCAACCTTATCTTCCCACCCATGGTCGGCGTAGCCTCCGGCACCAACTTCTGGCCGGCCATCCTGGGCTTTTTGGCAGCCGGCGTATTACTGCCGGTCCTGGCGGTCGTCGCCGTGTCCATCTCCGGCCAATCCGTGCGCGACATCGGAAACCACGGCGGCAAGTTCTTCGGCATCGTATTCTCCGCCATGGCCTACCTGGCCATCGGCGCTTTCTACGCCCTGCCGCGTACCGGTGCCGTTTCCATGGAAACCGCCATCACCCCGCTGTTCGGCTGGGAAGGCTTCGGCGCCAACGTCACCTACAACATCATCTTCTTCCTCGTGGCGCTCGTCTTGTCGTGGAAGCCGAATAGCATCATCGACACCCTGGGCAAGTTCCTGACCCCTGCGCTGGTCATCTTGCTCTTCGTCCTGATCACCCTGGCCTCCTTCGGCGCCGAACGCGTCCCGGCCACCCCTTCGGAGGACTACACTTCTTCCGCCATGGTCACCGGCCTTTTCGAAGGCTATAACACCATGGACGCCATCGCTGGCTTGGCCTTTTCCATCGTCATCGTCACCTCCCTGAAGTCCAAGGGCTTCAAGGAAGGCAAGCCGGTGGTTTCCGGCACCATCACCGCAGCCGTTATCGCCGGCGGCCTGCTGGCCGCCATCTACCTCGGCCTGGGCTGGATCGGCCAGACCATCCCGAACGGTCAGAGCTATGAATCCGGCGCCACCCTGCTTGCCGACGCCGCGAATTCCACCATGGGCGACATCGGCCAGGCAGTCTTCTCCGCCATCGTCATCCTGGCGTGCATGACCACCGCGGTCGGCCTTATCGTCGCCACCTCTGAGTTCTTCGTGCAGCTGGTTCCAAAGACCACCTACCATTTCTGGGCCGTGCTCTTTACCCTGCTGTCCATCGCCTTTGCTTTCCAGGGCTTGGAGACCGTCCTGGCCATCGCAGTTCCATTCATCACCTTCCTGTACCCGCCGGCCATCACCCTGATTGCACTAACGCTGCTGCAGCCAGTGGTCAAGAATGCCGTGCGCTTCCGCTGGGCGTTCCTGCTCGCACTGTGGACCTCGGTGATCTGGTCTGCGCTGTCCGTCCTGGCGGGCCAGGGCTGGCTCGCAGGCATCCAGCAACTGTTGGACATCTCACCGGGCCAGGCCGTGGGCCTGGGCTGGTTCGCGCCGACGGCGATTGCAGCCCTCATCGGCATGGGCATCGACTTCGCACAGCGAAATAAATAGTCCGGGCGTAGCGTTGGAAATAAGAGCACTTTCCAACCTGCAACTTCAACCTGCAACTTAAGGACTATTAGTGACCAACCGCGCAAAGCTTTCCCTGCTTGACTTCTGCACCATCTACGAGGGCGAGACCGCCGCAGAATCGATGGCTCGCTCCGTCGAGCTTGCACAAGTTGCAGAGAAGGCTGGCTACTCCCGCATCTGGTACACCGAGCACCACAACATGCCGACGATCACTTCCTCGTCGCCCGCGGTGCTCATCTCCCACATCGGCGCCAAGACCAACACCATCCGTCTTGGCGCCGGCGGCGTGATGCTACCCAACCACGCCCCCTACGTCGTGGCCGAGCAGTTCGGCACCCTGGCCGAGCTCTACCCCAACCGCATCGATCTCGGCCTGGGCCGCGCGCCTGGCACAGACATGCACACCCTGGGCCGCGCACTGCGCCGCGACGCCCACGCAGCAGAGCGCTTCCCCGAAGACGTTAAAGAGCTGCAGGGCTACTTCTCCGGCAAGTCCTTGGTCCCGGGCGTGCAGGCCATTCCCGGCGTAAACACCCACGTGCCGCTGTACATCTTGGGCTCTTCCATGTTCGGAGCATCGCTGGCCGCCAAGTACGGCCTGCCCTATGCCTTCGCCTCCCACTTCGCGCCCACGCACCTGCGCCAGGCCACGGCCTATTACCGCAATAACTTCCAGCCCTCCGAGGCGCTCAGCGAGCCCTATGTCATCGCAGGCGTCAACGTCACCGCCGCCGATACCAAGGAGGCTGCCGACGCCGAGTATGAAAAAGTGTGCTTCAACCGCGTCAAGGCCTTCGCCGGCCGCGGCAAGTATCTAACGGATCAGCAAGTCGAACAGATCAAGAACTCCCACCAGGGCGCGCAGATTCTCGGCATGATGAAATACAGCGCCGTGGGCACCACCGACCACGTGCGCGACTACCTCGCAGACTTCCAGGAGCTAGCCCAAGCTGACGAGCTGATGATCTCGCTGCAATCCACCGGTCATGACAACCTCCTGCAGAACATGAACCTGCTCGCGGATGCATGGGAACTCGGCTAGAAATACCCCCCACCAAACACCCCCTAAAAACTTGTGCATATTCTAGTCTCGAGCGATTAAGACGCTCGATTTAACTTGATTAGCATTTCCATTATTTGGCTTCCACTATTTTCGCTACGTAAGGAGGAGGCATGCCACCACGCGGGGTGCAGCAGCACAAGAAGATCGCGGACTATCTACGCGGCCTCATTAAGGACGAGAGCATCAAGGCGGGTGACTTTCTTCCCAGCGAGGCGGAACTGTGCGAGAAGTTCAACTCCTCCCGCGGCCCAGTGCGCCAGGCTATTGCGAGCCTGCGCGCCGAAGGCTTAGTAAGCTCCGGCCGCGGACGTCGCTCCGTGGTGTTAGGCAGCTTCACCGCGGAGAACTTCGACGCGATCTGCTCCATCACCAACTGGCTGAGCGGCCGCGGATACAACGTTGGGCAAAAGACCCTGTGGACCGCCCGCCGCCCTGCCCCCAAGGAGGCGGCAAGCTACCTGCGCATCAGCGAGGACGAACAGGTGGTGTTTGTACACCGCATCCGCAGCATCGACGGCGAGCCGGTTGCCATCGAGCGTATGTATTTCCCGCTGCACGTGGGCAAGCACATTTTGGACTTCGATGCCGATTCCGGCTCCATCCACAATCATCTGATGGCCCAAGGCGTCGAATTCGATAACGCGCACCGCGAGCTGACTCTTACCTGCGCCTCCGAAGAGGACGCAGCAGCCCTTAGCTGCGAGCCTGGCACTCCGCTGTGGCGCATCCACATCGAGCTTTCCGATCACGCTGGCCGCCCCGTGGAGTACACCACCAATCTCCTGCGCGCGGATCGCATGAAGGTCGGCATCACCAACGTCCGCGGCACCACCTCCCCACTCGAGGTCATCCTTACTGACTAACCCTCCACCCGAGGGACATTCGCTTAACCGAGCCGAAACGCTTAACCTGCTTACATGAAGAAAGTACACCTAGCGTGTGCAGCGAGCGCGCTGGTTCTCGGGGCGTCGCTAAGCGCGTGCTCAGCCGGACACACGGCGGTCAAACCCACCGCCAGTGATTCGCTGACCATTGCCGCAACCGGCGCTGCTACCTCTCTCGATTTCACTAACGTCGGTGGAGCTGCCATCCCCGCCGCACTCATGAGCAACGTCTACGAAACCCTCGTACGCATCGAGGGCGACGAGATTGTGCCAGGCCTCGCCGAAAGTTGGGATGCGAAAGACACCACCTATACCTTCCACCTGCGCCATGGTGTGCAATTTAGCAACGGCGACGAATTCACCGCCGAGACCGCTGCTTATTCCATCAACAACGTGAAGGAAAAGTGGACCAACGGCATCTCCAAGCAGATGGAGGTAGTAGAAAGCGCCAAGGCGCTGGACAAATACACGCTGCAGGTAAAGCTGAAGAAACACTCGAATAGCTGGCTGTGGTCCATGGGCACGGCAATCGGTGCGATGATGACGCCAAACGCCATGGATTTAGCCACCCAGCCTGTGGGCACGGGACCCTTTGAGCTTGCCGGATTTGCGCCCGGTGAATACATCTCCCTGCGCCCGCACCAGAATTACTGGGGCAAGGTGCCAAAAGAGCAGGTGACCATCCAGTACTTCCCCGATGCAATCTCTTCGGTCAATTCCCTAAAGTCCGGCGGCGTCGACGTGGTTTGGGCGATGCAGACCCCAGAGCTGCTCGATAACTTGGGCGAGGGAATCCGCACCGCCGTGGGCACCACCAACGGCGAGGTGCTGCTTTCCATGAACAACAACGCCGCGCCTTTCGACGACCCACGCGTGCGCCGCGCCGTGGCCTATGCCGTCGACCGCAAGGCCGCGAATCAGATTCTGTGGGACGGCCTGGCCAAGGACACCGGCGGCGCGCCCGTACCTCCTACCGACCCATGGTTCAACGAGAAGGACTATTACCCTTACTCCCCGCAGCGCGCGAAAGAGCTTTTGCAAGAAGCCGGCGCCGAGGGCGCGCACATCACGATTACCGCGCCGACCCTGCCCTATGCCCAACGCGTCTCTGAGCTTTTATACTCGCAGCTAACTGAGGTCGGCTTCGACGTCACCCTCGAATCCGCCGAGTTCCCCGCCGTCTGGTTGGGCCAAGTCATGGGCGCGAAGGATTACCAAATGTCCCTGGTCTCCCACGTGGAGCCGCGCGATATTCCGACGCTCTTCGGCAACCCGGACTATTACCTGGGCTATGACTCGCAGAAGACCCGCGACCTGCTTTCCGCTGCGGATTCCGCCCCGGAGAGCAAATACGCCGCGGGCATGGAAAAGGCCGTGGACCAAATCATGGCCGATGCCGGTGCGCTGACGCTGATGAACATGCCCAACATCGTCCTCTACCGCGACGGCATCGAGGGCCTGAACCCGAACCAGGTAACCGACGCCATCGAACTGGCAGATCTCAAGGAGGCACCGTGACCTATCTCAAGGCTCTCGCCAAGTTCGTGGTGACCTTGTTCGCCGCCTCCATCGCCATCTTCCTGCTCATGCGCGCAGCCCCGGGCAACCCGGCGCGCGTGGCACTGGGCGTTAACGCCACTGACGACGCCGTCGCCGAGCTGACCACCGCCTTGGGCCTCGACCGCCCGCTTTTGACGCAGTACTTCGATTGGGTCGGCGGCCTGCTCAGCGGCAACTTCGGCACCTCCCTGGCCTCCCAACAGGACATCACTCCGCTGGTGGTTGACCGCGCGCAGGTCTCGCTGATCTTGGTGGGGCTGGCGATCCTCTTGGCCCTCGCCGGCGCCGTGCCGATTGGCATGTGGCTGGCGCGCACGGGCAACACGTTCGTCTCGGCACTGACCCAGATTGGCATCGCGATCCCAAGCTTCCTCGTGGGCATCATCATGGTGGCCTTCTTCGCGGTGCGGCTGGGTTGGCTGCCGGCCAATGGCTGGATTCCGCCGGACCAGGACTTCGGTGGCTTTATCGCCCGCCTCATCATGCCAGTGATCTCCCTGGCCTTGGTGCAGGGTGCGATGCTCACCCGCTACGTGCGCTCCTCCATCGTGGATGTGATGGACCAGGATTACATCCGCACCGCCCGCGCGCTGGGTCTATCCCACGCGGAGGCGCTGCGCCGCCACGGCCTGCGCAATGCGGCCCTGCCGGTGCTCACGGTCACGGGCCTGCAGCTGACCACGCTGATTGTGGGTGCGGTGGTCATCGAGTCCGTCTTCGTCATTCCGGGCCTGGGCAGCATGCTTCTCGACGCCGTGTCCAACCGCGATCTCACCACCGTGCAGACCCTGGTTATGCTGTTGGTCTTTTTCACATTGGCCATCAACTTGGCCACCGACTTGGCCTACCGCGTAATCGATCCGCGTTTGAAGGAGAAGCGATGAAGAAGTTGGGTTTCGTTCTCGTCGGTATCACCGCCCTCCTCGCGGCGGTCTCCCTTTTCTGGACGCCTTATGCCCCGAACATCGCCTCGCCCGATTTGCTGGCGGGCAGCTCCGCTGAGCATCTCCTCGGCACCGATCGCTTTGGTCGCGACATCACCTCGCGCCTGATGGTCGGCGCACGCATCACGCTCTTCGTGGGCGTCATCGCCGTCGGCATTGCCGCGCTCGTCGGCGTTCCGCTCGGTGTGGTGGCGGGCATGCGCCGCAATAGCATCCTCGACTCCCTCATCATGCGTGGCTCCGATCTGCTGCTGGCTTTCCCTGCCTTGCTACTGGCCATCATCGCCGGCGCGGTATGGGGTCCGTCGACGATTTCGGCCATGATCGCCATCGGCATCGCGGGAATCCCTTCCTTCGCCCGCGTGGCACGCTCTGGCACCCTGCAGGTGGTCACGCAGGACTTCATCGCCTCGGCGCGCGTGTCCAAAGTTCCAGCGCCCACCATCGCGGTGCGCCATATCCTGCCTAACATCGCCCCGCTTATCATCGTGCAGTCCTCCGTCTACTTCGCACTCGCGATCCTCGCCGAGGCCGGCCTTTCCTACCTGGGTCTCGGCACCACCCCGCCCACCGCGTCGTGGGGCCGCATGCTGCAAGATTCCCAGTCCCTGCTGGCCAGCCATCCCATGCAGGCCTTCTGGCCGGGCCTTGCCATCGCCGCCACGGTGCTGGGCTTTAACCTGCTTGGCGACGCCCTGCGCGACATCCTCGATCCCCGCCTGAAAGGAGGCAAGCGATGATTACCGTCACCGACCTTCGCATCCATAACGGCGATAAAACGCTCGTCGGCCCTTTGAACTTTTCCTTGGATGCCGGCGAGAGCCTCGGCATCATCGGTGAGTCCGGCTCCGGCAAGTCCCTGACCGCGCTGTCCATCATGGGCTTACTGCCAAAGAACCTCCACGCTGAGGGTTCCATCGAGTTTGGCGGACGCGAGCTCGTGGGCCTACGCGACCGCCAGGTGCGCAAGCTACGCGGCGCCAACATGGCGATGGTCTTCCAGGAGCCGATGAGCGCGCTTGATCCGCTCATGCGCGTGAGCAAGCAGCTGCGCTACGCCGGCGCGTCTGCTGAGGCGCTCAACGAGGTAGGCCTCGATCCGGCCCTTGCCTCGCGCTTCCCACACGAGCTGTCTGGTGGCCAGCGCCAGCGCGTAATGATTGCCATGGCCATGGCCCGCAACCCCAAGCTGCTCATCTGCGACGAGCCCACCACGGCCCTCGATGCCACCACGCAAGACGGCATCCTGGACCTCATCATGGAACTGACCCAGCGCCACAACACCGCGCTGCTATTCATCAGCCATGACCTACGCGTCATCCGCCGCATGTGCCCTGAGACGTTGGTCATGCAGGACGGCCAGATCGTCGAATCCGGCGCGGCGCTGGACAACCCCCAGCACCCGTACACCAAGCACCTCATCGCGGCCTCCCAGTCCAAGCCGGCCGCCACTGAGCCGAAGCTCGGCGAGGTTGTCATTTCCCTCGACCACGTCACCAAGGCTTACGGCTCCACTACTGCGCTTTCCGACGTCTCCCTCGAAGTACGCAAGGGCGAGCGCATCGGCGTCGTCGGCAGCTCCGGCTCCGGTAAGACGACGTTGCTCAAGCTCATCACCGGCCTTGAGCAGCCGACCTCCGGGTCCGTGAAGGTGGAAGGCCGCGTGCAGATGGTATTCCAGGACCCGCAAGGTTCCCTCAATCCGCGCATGCCGATCTGGAAGATCGTGGCTGAGGGCTCGCCCACACCGGTCACGCGTGCCGAGATTACGAAGGTCTTGGCGGAGGTCGGCATCGACGAGGATGCCTTGGACCGCTTCCCCCACGAGTTCTCCGGCGGCCAGCGCCAGCGCATCTCGATTGCCCGCGCGGTCATCGGCAACCCGGACATCCTCCTCGCCGACGAAGCGGTCTCCGCCCTCGACGTCTCCGTGCGCGCCCAGGTCCTCGAGCTGCTTGAAAAGCTCGTTGAAAGCTACGGCCTGACGCTGGTGTTCATCTCGCACGATCTGGGTGTGGTCAAGCAAGTGTGTTCTAGCCTGACTGTCATCCACCATGGTGAGCTGGTCGAACGCGGAGTATGGTCCGCCCCACAGCACCCGTATACCAAGTCGCTTCTTAAGGCTGCGCAGGGGTAACGTATGCCGCGATATGAGCGAATTGATTGAGCATCCCCTACCGCAACGCCCGCGCCCGCTACAGCTTTTCACCGCCTACAATTCTTCGGTGACTCGCTGGCCGGGCGCGATGCGTGCTGCTCTCGCCATCGCCATTCCCGGCGCGCTCGCCATCCTCACCGGCCACCCCGACGCCGTGCTGTTGGTCACCGCGGGCGCGATGTCCGTCATTTACGGCGAGGGGCACCCCTATCGCCCCCGCCGTTGGGTGATTCTCACTGCGGGCGTGCTCCTTACCTTGGCCGCTACCGTTGGTTCGCTGGTGGGTGAGCTCGTCTTCGCCCCGGGCCACGGACACTGGTGGCTTTTGCTGTCTGCGGCCTTTGCTATTTCCATTGGCGCGCTCGGCGCCTTCCTGCAGAATGCGCTACGCCTGCCGCCGCCGGGTTCCTTCTTCGTAGTGATGGTCGGCGGCGGCTCCACCATGCTCGCGCGCACCGACATCACCCCCTTTGCGGTCGCTGCGTGGTCCGTTGCGGGTGTCATCGCTGCGTACTGCCTGGGCATGCTGCCTCGCTTCCATTCCCCGCACGGTCCGGAGACCCGCACTGTCGCGACCCTAGAGAAGGCCACTGCCGCCTTTGAGAACTCCACAACCGACGTCTTGGCACGCCACCATCAAGCACAGACGGCGCTGGCGAATACGTGGCAAGCGCTTTCCGACGCCGGTATCGTCCGCGGCGGCCGCGTCGTCCAAGCATCACAAGGCCACCTCGTGGAGCGTGCCCTTGCCGCGCAGAACCGCATCGTGCAGCACAACCAGTCGCTGGATCTCTCTACCAACTCGGATGAGCTTTCTGACTCCCCAACCTTGGTCGACCCAAACCGCACCGCCATCCCGCACACCAAGTCGACGATGCGCTACCGCATCTACCGCGCGTCGGTGGGCAACTCGCATGCGGTGGTGACGGTAGAAAAGATTCTGCTTGCGGCCATCGCCACCACGCTCGTGGGCCTTGCGCTGGGCCTAGATCGCCCGGACTGGGGCGCAGTTTCCGTGCTGCTTCTTCTGCAGTGGGGCCCGGACCATGTGCCCGGTACCATCCGCGGATTGCAGCGAATGGTGGGCTCGCTGCTCGGTGTGTGCGTGTTCTACCTCATTGCGTCCTTCGGATTAGAAAGCTGGACGCTGCTGCTCGCGCTCGCTGCCTGCCAATTCTGCGCGGAGATCTTCGTGGTCAAGAACTACGCCATCTGCGTCATCTTCTCCACGCCCCTGGCGCTGCTCATGGGCCATACGGCCGATCACTTGGCGTTCACGGCCTTCTCCCGCATCAGTGAGATCGCGCTGTCGGTGGTCTTTTCCTTGCTGGTGCTTTGGCTATGGAAGCCGCGCGCCCAGCTGACCAACCACTACCGTCTGCAGGTCCGCTGCCAGGAAGCAATCACCAGCCTGCTGGGCGCACTACTTTTCTCGACCCCCGACGAGTCCCTAGCCGCTCGCCGCGACCTGCAGTACGAGCTGCTTTCTGAGCGCCGCTCCATCCAGTCCATTGCAGTCAACCACCCGCAACACGTGGGTGAGTTCTGGCAGCGCCACCTTGCCCTGCAGCATGCGGGCTATTTCATCTTGGATTATTGCTCAATTCACCCGGACGAGGTTCCGGGTGACATCAACGCGCTGGTATCCCTAGCTCGAATAGACTTCGAAAAGTAGAGATTTATCGAGCACATGCTCTTCGATGCGCTCAAAGACCTCAAAAGCCGATAGCAACTCGGCATCTGCGACGTCGTACGAAGAATCATCAAAATTTGGCAGTTGCATTCGTGGCAATCCAATCCATTAGAAACTCTGATTCCCCGATACTAGCGGATAAGCTAGCGCTGCTCCAGCACCGCAATCGCGATATGCACACGGTTCGTGCCGCCAATCTTTTCCAAGATGTGCTTGATGTGCGTCTTGACCGTAGCCACAGAGACATAAAGCTGCTCCGCGATTTCATTATTGTCCAGCCCCTTCGCAACCAGCTGCGCCACCTCGTTTTCGCGCGCACTCAAATCCGCCAGGACGAGCGGCTCTTGCGGCTGGGCATGCGGAATCGCCAGCAGGTTCTGCAGCGCTTTAGGGCTAAGCAGCTGCTGGCCCTGCGCGGCCGCCCGCACTGAGGCGACTAATGCCTCAGGCCCTGTGGCCTTCAGCAGAAACCCCATCGCTCCCGCGTGCAAGGAATCGACGATGAATTCGTCGGTATCGAAGGCCGTCAGCATCACCACAGGAATATCGGGCACGGCTGTCTTCAGCTGCGCCACCGCCTCAATCCCGTCCATGACCGGCATACGGATATCCATCAGCACAATATCCGGGCGTTGTTGCGTAATCAGCTGCACGCCATCGCGCCCATTGCTGGCCTCGCCCACCACTTCGATGTCGCCTGCGCCCTCTAGAATCAGACGGATGCCGCGGCGCAGCAGCTCCTCGTCGTCGACAAGCACAGCAGAAATCATCGTTCCTCCATTGGCAAATACAGGCTCCAGCTAAACTCTTCGCCATCTTCTACGTCTAGGCGCCCGCCCACCAAGCGTGCGCGTTCGCGCATTCCGATAAGCCCATGCTCGCCGCCGCTTGCCGACGCCCCCTCTACCTTCCGGTTGCGCATCGTCACCCGAGCCAAAGCACCATCTTGGGCTACCTCGATCGCAATCTTTTGCCCTGGCGCATGCTTGCGCGCATTCGTCAGGCCTTCTTGCACGGCGCGACTCAATGTATGTACACCCATAGTCGAAATCTTATCTAAGCAATCATCGCGGTACTCAAGCGTGACCTTGGCACCGGCGGCGCGCGCCCGCACTACGTGATCGTCGATGCTGGTGCGCGGGTCAATTCGATCATCGATACGCAAAGAGCGAATGACCTGCCGCAGATCGGTCACCGCCTGCTCGGCCTCTTTTTGGATAGTCGTAGCGGATTCCGCCACCTGCTCCGGCGGCAAATCCTTCCGGTACGCCAGTCCACCGGCATATACAGAGATAAGGCTTAGCCGATGTGAGAGCGAATCGTGCATATCGCGGGCGATGCGGTTGCGCTCATCCTGGCGAACTTTTTCGTTTTCTGCTTCCAGGGTCTGTTTATTCAGCTCCGCGCGCGCCACCAGTGTGGCCTGACGTTGCCGGCGACTATGGCGCGCGACGCCTATCAACAGCCCTGATAGAACCAACACGGCCCAGACTAAGGCATACCCGAACAACGCCATAGGCACGGTTTCGAAAGAGTCCGGCTTATAAACCTTGACGCCATAACTTAAGGTGAGCACCGCCGTTGCTACCAATGTCCAGCGCTTGCTTCCACGCGAGACCAGAGAAGCATAGGCAACGAAGACCGTCAGTGATAACTGATGCAGTCCCGCCGAAGCGCAAATGATCACCGCGCTAACCAGCGCGGAGACCGGACCAGGATAGCGTTCGTAAATGCTAAACTCCCGCGGCACGTGCCGCAGCGCAAAGGCCAGCAAGACCCAGGTGAGGATGCTCACCGACGTCCCAATAACGGCCTCAGTAAGGATGCGATCATCCCACGAATTGCCAGAGCGCTCGTCGAAGCGCAGGAGCATCGCCCCCATCGTGGCTATATCAGCCAACACACACACGGCGACGATGGCGGCACGCCGCCACCGCGTTACCCCGTTTAACGTGTTGAGGTAGGTGGCATGCCGCTGCTTTTCAATCCAGTTCTTAATCTTCGACTGTGCCGTACTCATCTCCACCCACAGTAGTAGGAGGCCTAGAGCCACAAATCCACCCTGGGGTGGATTTAACGCATAGCCGTTCTCCGTAGCGTCGGAGACATGGACAAGAAAGTATTAACAGCCCTAGCCGCAGCTACTGCGTATTTCGTGGCAGTGCCGGCGGCAAGCGCACTGCTGCCTGAGCCCACTACCCCGACGAGCGCCGTCGCCTTCCACGATGTCGCCATCACCGATCTGGAATGCGCGCAAAGCCCGACATATCTTAACGACTCCCCCCGATGGGAATGCGGGGATACCACCATCGGCGCTGACCCCGCCCAGACCTTCGGGGAACCTGAGACTTCGTTACTACGAAAGCACCGCTATATTCTCGATACCCCTTTCCTCTCGGATGCCCCGGTACGTCAGCCTCAGAAAAATCTCTATCGCCTCGACGAAGGCGACAAGGTAACCGTCCTGTACGACTCCGACGATAAGAAGCTGTTCTTCCATCTCGAGGGGCCTGACGCCGCCCGCTATGCAGACAAAATGGAGGTCAAATAATGAAATACCTATTTTATGTGCTCGCTACCGCGGGTCTCGCTTACTCCGTGCACTTCGAGTTTAACCAGTCTTACGTCACCGCCAGCCTCATCGCTGCACTCATCCATGTGGTGATCTGGACTTGTGCCTCCTGGCTCGCGTTCCGAGGCCACCGCGGCACGGCCCTAGGCATGCTCTGGGGCGCGGCGTGCACCGGCCCGGCTGTCTTCTTCAACTCGCACTTCACCACCATCTTGGAAAAACTGCAATTGCAGTGGCTAGATGCCGCTGGCTTCGCGCCAATTACTGAAGAGACTCTGAAGTTCATTGGTGTTCTGCTCATCTGTACTTACTTCATTAAGCCCCAACGCACTCGCGACTTCGTCTACGTCGGTATCGCCGTAGGCATGGGCTTTGCGATCGTGGAGGATTGCACCTTCATCGCACACCTAACGCTGAAAGACCTCGACTCAGATCTCATGGGCGCAACTACTGGGGTGCTCATGAGGTTTATGAGTTGCACCTTCGCACACTCCCTCTTTACCGGCATCGCGGCATATGGCTTGGCCCGTGGCCGCGCACTCGCCGGTTGGATGGGCGGCGTCACGGTTCACTTCTTCACGAACCTCTTTCCCTCGCTGGATGCCACCTTCCCGGAGAGCCTCTGGCTGCCCATTGCAACTTTAGTGGTAGTGGGGGCAATCTGGATCGCGTCGCTCTGGTTTATCGTCCGCCAAATACGGCAATCGCGACGTGAACGCGGCTCGTCCCGCCGAGTTTCTTCAAAATCTTCTGCACGTGAGTCTTTACTGTCGGTAGCGAAATAAAAAGCTGCTCTGCAATCTGTTGATTGCTTAACCCATCTGCCACCAGCTCCGCAATCTCCATCTCGCGGTCGCTAAGGTGCGCCAGCCGCCTGTTCTTCCGCTTTGGCCGCGGGGAGAGCAGGCGTTCAAGTACCTCGCGGCTGAGCATCGGTTGGCCTGCCGCAGCCGCGCGAATGGAAGCAACAAGCGCTTCCGGTGGCGTCGATTTCAATAGGAATCCAACGGCACCGGCTTGGAGCGCATCGACAATAAATTCGTCGGTATCGAAAGCGGTTAACATCACCACAGGAATCGACGCCGGCAACTTCCCCAGCGCCTCGATACCATCCATGACGGGCATGCGAATGTCCATGAGCACGACGTCGGGAAGCGCGTCCAGCACCACTGCTATCGCATCCTTGCCATTAGAGGCCTCCCCCACCACCTCGATACCGGCATTGGCCAGCATGAGCCGCAGGCCACTGCGCAATAGCGCCTCGTCATCGACCAGCACCACCTTTAGCGCTTCGTCGGCAGCTGCAATTCCCATCCGAATTCATCTCCCTCCAGCATCCGAAATTCTCCTCCGATAAGTTCCGCGCGCTCAGCCAGACCCCGCAGCCCAAAGCCACGCCCCACTGGACCCGTATGCGGGTTGGATACGGTGAGCACGAGATTGGGGCCGCGCTTGGCGACGTCGAAAAGCACCGGCTTTCCCCGCGCGTACTTGCGAGCATTGGTGGCTGCCTCCTGGACCGCTCGATACAACGTGTGCTGGCCTAAGGTATCGAGCCTTTCTACTATGCCTGGATCAGTGGAATAGCGCAGCTTAACGTTGTCATCTCGAATGAGCGTTTCGATGCTTGCTCGTGGATCTTCTGTTGCCTCCTGCCGCAGAGCATAAAGCACAGCGCGCAGATCCTGCACTGCAGCATTCGCTTCTTGGCGAATCGTCTCCGCCGCCGCGGAATACTCCTTGGGAACCTGCTCATTCTGAAAAGACAATGCCCCTGCATGCACGGCAATCAGCGACAACCGATGCGACAGTGAATCGTGCATGTCACGCGCTATCTCTTCCCGAATTTCGCGCTGTAGATTCTGTTGCTTCTCGCGGTTCTTGCCGCGCTGCATGCCAATCAGAAGCACGATTACGAGTACTGGAACGATGCCAAATTCCAACCAGCCTTCGAACTCACTCGCAGGGTTGAGAGGATAGACAGCGAGATAGCTAAGCGACGCCACTACTGCCGCCACCGACCACTTCACGGACCTCCGTGATGTCATGGACACCATGGCCACCAGCTGAGATAGCACGGCAAAATAAGAAAAGCCGCAAGCAATCACGACAACCCCGCAGACGAAGGTCTTCCGCGTTCCTGGGAAGTCAGATTTCTCCAGCTCCCGCGGATCATGAGAAATGGCCCATGGCAGCAAACCGCACGAAACCACCCCAGCGATGAAACTCAAGCAAACGAAGCCGGCATAGGCTCTATCGGTTTGCGGATCGATGTTGGGCACCCCCATGTCTTCTAAGTCGATGCCGATACCGATCAGCCCAAAGCAGCACCCGCCTAGGACGCAGAGCACGACGATGAAAGCTACCTGCCAACGGTTCCTAGTCATGATTCATACCTTAAAGGCCGCAAACTCATTCTTAAGGATGATTAATTACCAGCGACTGTTTAGTCATGACTTTTCATCGCTGCTTAAAACGCCCGATCCTTTACTTCTTCTTTTGGGCGGTGCTGAGCGCCGTGCTCTTCGTCGCGCTCATGATCGGTTACGCAATTTTCGCGCCAGACTCAAATCTCGACGACATGAACGCGCCGCTGCCATTTAGCATCATGATGCTCTCCATCATTGTGTTCCTCCCAGGCGCCTTTTGCCGACGCCGGCCCGGCACGGTGTGGTCAGGCGCTGGTCGGTTTCGGTGGGATTACGCCCGGCGCGCCCTTCTCGTGGCGTTGCCCGTTACGCTGTTGAGCTTTCTTCCGATTCTCCGAAATGGATTCTCCCCTGCTCCAAACGCTCTATTGATGCTGGGGCTGGCGGTCATCTTGGTGCCGCTGCAGTCAGTGACGGAGGAAGTTATCTTTCGCAGTCTGCTTCCCCAGGTATTCGGCCGGTGGCTGCGCTCGCCGTGGTTGGCCTATTTGCCCTCGATTCCGTTATTTGTGGCAGGCCATACTTATAACTGGATCGGGCTTGTTGACATCTTTGTCTTCGCCATCTGCCTAAGCGTGCTCACGGTGAAGACGAATGGGATCGAGTACGGATGCGTGATTCATGCGTGCAATAACTTCGTCTTCTTTACTGCTGGCATCTTGGGCTTTGTGGACGTTAACGCTGAGAATGTGGGGTGGGGCCAAACCCTGCTCAGCACATTGACCTGCATTGTTATCTCGGCAATCTTGTACTACTCAACGCCCTCCACCGCAGAGCGCATCACTCTTGTTGCCGGCGAAGGATGCGCGTCTTCGGCAGCCAAGCGCTCAAAGGCTACGGCGGCGAGTGCTGCGGCTTGGTCACCGAGCACCGAATCATCGAACCTCGCCAGCGGCGAATGATTCCACTCGCGCAGGTGCTCCGGGGTATCCGGATTGACGGTGCCGAACCACATAAAGGTGCCAGGTACCTGCGCTAGTACGCCGCCGAAGTCCTCCGAAGCCATCATGGGCGTTTCCATCGGAATGACATTTTCTGCTCCGAACATGCCACCCCATAGCGTCGCGGCAAATTGATTCTCGCGCGGGTTGGTTTTGGTTGCGGAATACAGAACCTCGAAATCCACCTTCGCGGTGCATCTATGCGACGCCGCGACAGAACTGGCCACTTCCACAACCATCTGGCGCACTTGCTCAATCTTTTCATCGCGCAGCACGCGCACTGTGGCGCCGAGCATGGCGTGATCAGGGATGACGTTGATGGCGCCGTCGCCAGCGCGCAGATTAGTCACCGTGATGACGATCGGCTCGTTGGCGTCGAAGCGGCGAGTCAGTGCAACCTGCAAGGCCATCTGAATTTCCCCCAGCGCTGCGACGGGATCGATGGCGTCATGCGGCCGCGAACCGTGGCCGCCCTTGCCATAGACAGTGATCTTCAGATTCGACGATGATGCCATCATGGGCCCGGAAATATGGTGGAAAGTGCCGCGATCCTGCGGGCCGACATGCAGGCCATAAGCAGCAATCGGACGGCGCCCCGCCGCATCGAGGACGCCCTCTTCGATCATCGGGAGCGCACCACCGGGGCCTTCTTCGCCGGGCTGGAACATGAATGTTACGTCGCCAAGCAAGTGCTCCTTCTGCGCGCACAGCAACTTCACCGCTCCGATGAGCCCGGCGGTGTGAAGGTCGTGGCCGCACGCGTGCATCATGCCGTTGGTGGAAGCGAAAGGATCGCCCGTCTGCTCACGGACCGGCAAGGCGTCCATGTCTGCGCGCAGCAGCACCGAAACCGGCCGTGGGCCGCGCTTGCCGCCGCGAAGGACCGCGACCACGGAGCTTAAATCCTGGCCGACCTGAATCTCCAACGGCAGGCCTTTGAGCGCCTCGAGGACCTTCTTTTGCGTCCGCGGAAGCTCGAGCCCGATTTCTGGGTTCTGGTGCATATCCCGCCGGAATTCCTGCAGCTGCGGTAAGAGCTTTTGGCCTTCCTCCAAGAACACCTCACTGGCAATGCGCTCACCAATTTTGGCAGCGGTAACTGGCAGCGGTGGAAGCTGCTGGCCGTGGCGAGGTGCCTTCTTCTTGATGGGTTCCATGAATCAATCCTTCCCGGGTTGGACCATCGAGCCTACATGGGACCTACCCCGTATCAAGCAAAGGAGAGTACCCCTCCTCTCGCTTCCCAGGCTTCCATCCTTTGGGCAACGGTTTGGCGCCAGTTCGCGGTGTCTGGCACGAGCACGCCCTCTGGGGAATTGGATTCCCAGCGCCCGTCTTCGAAGAGCCAATAAATCTCCCCGGTAATTGGGTCCATGATGTAGAAAGCCCGGCCATCAGTCTTGATGTTGTGACAGTGCTGGCAGAGGCTGACCAAGTTATCGGTGGAAGTTGGGCCATTTTCGCCATAGGGAACGCGGTGATCGAGCTGGTTGCGGTGGGCTGGCTTACTGCATCCCGGGCCGCGGCAGGTTCCATCGCGGGCCTCCACGAAGGCGCGAATGCCGGCGGTGGGACGATAAGTCTCGGTCTGTGCTGGCGCGATGTTGCGATAGGAGGCATCTGCAGGCGGGATAACGTAGCCATAGCCCGGAGCAAACGCGAGGGTGGTTTCTGCCTGCTGGAAAAGGTTAATCACGACCTTTTGCTCAACTGGCTCGAGCACGCAGGAAGCAAGTGCGCGAGCGAAGGAAATTCCTTCGTCCTCGGCGCGTTTGCGGACGACGCGATCGATTTTTTCGGCGGTCACGGCGTCAAGGTTGGCTTTAAACTCCCCGCGGCCTGCGTGACGCTCGAGTCTATAGCGGTCACGTTCTTCTTCGTCTTCGTCCTTCAAACAATTGTGCAAAGAGAGGACATCAGAAATTACGCTGCGGATGCGCGAAGCCTCCGGCAGGCGCTGGTTGGCACGGCTGGGCGTAAACAATTCCTCCAAGGCATCATCGACATGGGGCAGGACGCGCTCCTCGACGCCTTGTAGAGCCCTGCCGACGGCGAGGATTCGGTCAAAATCAAGGAACCAATCGAGCTTATTGAGACGAGTAAGTTTCGGTAGAAAAGAAAGTTTGCGGATGCCGTAGTAAAGATGTTCGGCTTTATAGGAAGTGATGCCGAGGTTGCGTGAGACGTCGTTGAAGGCTAGGTCAGCGTCGTCACCGGGTTGTGGAATGATCGATTGCAGTGCGAGCCAGTTGAGGCGATTGCTTTCCGTAAAAGCCCGCCCGGCCTGGTTCTTTGGATTCAGTGGAGCGAAGTAGGGTCCGTCCATCGAAGTCTCCTAGATTTATTTTCCGTTATCCGGCGATGCCGGTCAGCTTCCCCTCCAAGCTGTACAAACCCAAGATATAAAACACCCCGGACATCCGCAAGAGTGTTCGAAAAATTAGCCCCCGGCCGCTCCACCCCCGGGGACATCGATAAGCGCAGTATTAACCCTCGCCGTCGGTAGAAAGCGCTGCCACGAACGCTTCCTGCGGAACAGATACCGAACCGATGGACTTCATGCGCTTCTTACCAGCCTTCTGCTTCTCCAGCAGCTTACGCTTACGAGAGATATCGCCGCCGTAGCACTTCGCCAGGACGTCCTTGCGCATAGCGCGGATATTCTCACGCGCAATGATCTTGGAACCAATGGCGGCCTGGACCGGGACCTCGAACTGCTGGCGCGGAATGAGCTCTTTAAGCTTCTTCGTCATCTTGTTGCCGTACCACTGCGCCGAATCGCGGTGAACGATGGCAGAGAAGGCGTCGACCGGATCACCGTTGAGCAGGATATCCACCTTGACCAGATCAGACAGCTGTTCCCCCGCTTCTTCATAGTTCAGCGAAGCATAACCCTTGGTGCGAGACTTCAGCATGTCGAAGAAGTCGAAGATAATCTCACCCAAAGGCATGGTGTAGCGCAGCTCTACTCGGTCTTCAGAGAGGTAGTCCATGCCGCCCATCTGGCCGCGCTTGGACTGGCACAGCTCCATGGTTGGGCCTACGAACTGCTCCGGCACAATGATGGTCATCTTCACGATTGGCTCGTAGACCTCGCGCAACTTGCCGCTCGGCCAATCCGAAGGGTTGTGCACGAGGGACTCAGCGCCGTCTTCTGCAACCACGCGGTAGGTAACAGAAGGCGCGGTGGAAATCAGGTCCAAGCCAAACTCGCGCTCCAAGCGGTCGCGCGTGATTTCCATGTGCAAAAGGCCCAAGAAGCCGCAGCGGAAGCCAAAGCCTAGAGCAACGGAGGTCTCTGGCTCGAAGGTCAAGGAGGCGTCGTTTAGCTGCAACTTTTCCAGCGCATCGCGCAGGTCTGGGAAGTCCGCCTGGGAGATTGGGAAAAGGCCCGAATAGACCATCGGGTTCGGGTCCGCATAACCCTTCAGCGGCTCCTCGGCGCCGTTGGTTGCCCAGGTAACGGTGTCACCGACCTTGGTCTCACGCACATTCTTCACGCCCGTAATCAGGTAGCCAACCTCGCCCGGACCCAAGCCCTCGCACTTGCGCATGGTCGGCGAGACGATGCCCACCTCCAGCAGCTCATGGTTTGCGCCCGTAGACATCATGGTGACCTTCTGACGCGGGGTCAGCTTGCCGTCCATCATGCGGATATACGTGACGACGCCGCGGTAGGTGTCATAGACGGAGTCGAAAATCATGGCGCGCGCGGGGGCGTCGGCAGGCGCATCCGTGGTTGGCGGCGGCACCAAATCCACGAGTTTATCGAGCAGCTCCTCGACGCCCTCGCCCGTCTTGCCGGACACGCGCAGGACGTCCTCCGGCTCGCAGCCGATGATGTTGGCGATCTCGAGGGCGTACTTCTCCGGATCCGCAGCGGGGAGGTCAATCTTGTTGAGGACCGGGATGATCTCCAGATCATTTTCCATCGCCAGATAAAGGTTGGCGAGGGTTTGCGCCTCGATGCCTTGGGCGGCGTCGACAAGCAAAATAGCGCCCTCACATGCCTCGAGCGCGCGGGAGACCTCGTAAGTAAAGTCCACGTGGCCCGGCGTATCAATCATCTGCATGACGAACTCCTCGCCCGCATGCTCACCGGTGCGCGGAGCCCAGGGCAGACGCACGTTCTGCGCCTTAATGGTAATGCCGCGCTCGCGCTCGATATCCATGTTGTCGAGGTACTGATCACGCATATCGCGCGCGTCAACGACCTGCGAGAACTGCAGGATGCGGTCAGCCAGCGTCGACTTGCCATGGTCGATGTGGGCGATAATGCAGAAGTTTCGAATCTGGGAAAGATCCGTAAACGTAGTGGCCGCAAAGTTTTTAGACATGCGTCTACAATAGTCGACATGACTAGCGGCAACCCACTTACCCGCTTAAGGCAGGCGCTTGGCATCGCAGAACGCGAGCCAGTCGACGTCGGCCTTGCTCACATATCTAACAGGCTAGGCATGAACAATGCTGCTGAGCACCGTGAACCCCGCAAAGCAGCAAAGATTCGCATCGAAACCACCTCCTCGCATCCGCGCACCGTTTGCTTCTCCCCCGACATGGATGGCCAGGCCGATTCCGGCGAGGTGGTGTGGGTCTGGGCGCCTTCCGACGGCAAGCAATCACCGCCGCACGAACGCGCCGTGCTCATCATCTCCCGCACGCGCACCACTGTTTTGGGGCTTTTGATCTCCCCAAATCCAAACCACGCGCACGAGGAAGAATGGCTCGACATCGGCACCGGCGAGTGGGACGAAAGCGGCAGGCAGTGCTGGGTACGCCTAGATCGCATCCTCGAAATCTCTGAGGAAGAATGCCGCCGCCAAGGCACGCTTTTCCCGGAGCGCCGCTTTGAGCGCATCGCCAACCGTTTGCGTTCCCGCTATCACTGGGCGTGATTTGGGTTTTATCCCAGCTCCTGCTAGCTTTTTATAGGTTACTTACTTTCCGGGCGCGTTGGTCGGGGCGGTCAGGACCTTGGGTCCGCTCATCGAACATCAACGCCGCGCATTAATTCAGATGCAGGACATGTCCGGCAGGTTGGTTGCAGTTCAATCACTTTCGATTCCAAGAGGTAATTCAAATGGCAAACATCAAGTCCAAGAAGAAGCGCATTCTCACCAACGAAAAGGCACGTCAGCGCAACAAGGCTGTCCGTTCCGCAGTCCGCACCGAGATCCGCAAGTTCCGCGATCTTGTCACCGCTGGTGACAAGGAAGCTGCCGAGAAGCAGCTCCGCGTCGCTTCCCGCGCACTGGACAAGTCCGTGTCCAAGGGTGTCTTCCACCGCAACACGGCCGCCAACAAGAAGTCCGGTATGGCTAACGCCTTCAACAAGATGGCCTAAGCTTTTTAAAGCCTGACTTTTAATGCCTTTCCTCGCAAGAGGGAGGGCATTTTTTAATCTCCACTCCGAAAGATCCGCACTGATTTTCGAACGTGTCCGGCGGGCACGCTAGGATTTTGAGCTATGAGTCTTGCCAAGCAGCACACCATCAAGCCGCTCCTCAAGTGGGTCGGCGGAAAGCGCCAGCTCCTGCCCGCAATCCACGCTGCCTTACCGGAGTTTAACCATTACTACGAGCCCTTCTTGGGCGGCGGCGCGGTGCTGTTTTCTTTGACCCCGGAAAAGGCCACGGTCAACGATCTCAACTCTGAACTCATCAACGTCTACGAGACCGTGCGCGACGATGTTGACGGACTCATCTCATTGCTAAGCACCTATCCCAACGAGGAAGACTTCTTCTACGAGATGCGCGGCAAAGACCGCGATTCCTCCTTCGCACACATGACGCGCACCGAGCGCGCCGCGCGCACCATCTACCTGAACAAGACCTGCTACAACGGCCTCTACCGCGTCAATAATGCCGGGCAGTTCAACTCCCCCTTCGGCCGCTACGCCAACCCCGCCATCTGTGACGAAGAGACCCTGCGCGGGGTATCGGGGTATCTCAATGACAACGAGGTTTCCTTCCACACCGGTGACTATGCCGCCATCTTGCAAGACGCCAAAGAGGGGGACTTTGTCTACCTCGATCCTCCCTATGACCCAGTCAATCCCACAAGCAACTTCACTGGGTATCAGTCCGGCGGCTTCGGCCGCGAGGATCAGCTCCGTCTTAAGGAAGTCTGCGACAAACTCGACGCAGCCGGCGTGAAGTTCCTGCTATCGAACTCCGCCACGGATTTCATCCAGGAGATCTATTCCGCCTACGAGATAGACATCGTTGGGGCCACCCGCGCCATCAATTCCGTGGCATCCAAGCGCGGCAAAGTCGACGAAGTATTGGTGCGTAACTATGGCGAGGCTTAACGACGTCGCGTGGCAGCGCATCCTCGACGCCGAGACCTTGGCACGCATCGAACGCGAAGGCTTCGTGGAATTTAGCGCCAAACAGCTCAAAGAAAAGGGTGGCCGAGAGCCGCGCCTTCTGGCCAAACATGACTTTTCCGCTTCCCGCCCGGAGATTTTCCAGGAGCATAATTTAAGCATCTTCCCCATCCGGCGCGATGGATACGTCGTGGGCAACTTCGACGTCTACGAGCCTTTTCCGGAGACCGTGACGCCGCTTAAGACGCTGCCCGTTCCGCAAGGGGTTGAATCGCTTGACTTCGACAACTTAAGCTCCGAGACCCTCGTGCTCAATGCCGCGGTGATTGCGGGAGTGCTGCAGGATTTCCTGGGCGTCGATAAGCTGCATGCCACCGTGGCTGGGCGCATGTCCACCGGCACCGTCAGCATGCGCCTGCGCGGCGAGGAGCTCGTGGTGGACCGTGCGCAGATGGAAATAGACGGCGGGTTTGAGGCGCCCGAGTGCCTGGTGCTCATCGAGTGCAAGAATCATATCTCGCCCGATTTCAACATTCGCCAGCTTTATCTGCCTTTCCGGCGCTTTAGCCAACAGCTGGGAAAGGAAGTTGTGCCGGTATACCTGGTCTATTCCAACGGCATCTTCCACCTGTATCGCTATCGTTTCAGCGATGCGGAAGATTTCCGCAGCATCCAGCTCGAGGCCGCCGCACGTTATATGCTCGGCGAATCCGAGCTCAACACCGAATCCGTCAAGGCGGTCCTACGGCGCAGCAGCCCACGCGAGGCGGAGATTCCCTTTCCCCAGGCCGATTCCTTTGCGCGCGTGGTCAGCCTCTGGGAAATGCTGCCACTGCCCAAGGCGGAGATTCCCGAGCACTTTGGGTTTAGCCACCGTCAGGCTGACTATTACTTGAATGCCGGCCGTTACTTGGGCCTAATGCGCATCGAGGATGAGCTGGTCGAGGGAATCGAACTGGCCGATACCCGCGACGGACGCAACCTACAGCTCATCGAGGCGCTAGCTAGCCGGCCTGTCTTCCACGAGATGGTGGCCGCCGTGGCCGAGAAGCAGCGCATGCTGAGCAAGGAAGAAGCCGTGGCCATCATGGAGGCGGCCGACCTGAATATCTCTGGTTCTACGCTTCCCCGCCGCGCCCAAACCGTGGTGGCGTGGTCGCAGTGGGTGGCAGAGCTTTTCGCGCCGCAGCAACTTAGCCTGTTATAGCGGCAATAATTAGGCCCACACCGGCCACGGCGAAGAAACAACCCGAAGCGATGTCGATGATGGGTCCGGCGGCAAGAAGGCGGCGTCGGATAGCGTTGGTGGAAATCACCGTTGCAACGGTCACGAAGACCAAGTAGCTGGAAATGCCCATGCTCAGCACGAGCCCCGCGGCCAGCCACAGCGGCGGGTGCGGCGGCAGCAAAGGCGCGATCATCGCCGCCAAGTAGAGCACGATCTTCGGGTTCGAAAGGTTGGTGAAAAGCCCTGTGCGGAAGACTTGCTTGACACTACCCAACCGCGATACTGCCTCATCTAGGTTCAACGCCGGCTGTTTGCGCTGCGCCAGGCCCGTGCGAACATTCTGCAGGCCCATCCAGATGAGGAAGCAGCCGCCGATGCCCTGAATGAAGCGGAGCAGCCCCGGGAATGCGGTCAGCAACGCCGCCGCGCCGAACACCGTGAGCGTGCACCAGAAAAGCACGCCGACCTGAGTGCCCGTGACGGCCGCAACCGCATGCTTGCGCGAGCGGGTGGCGTAACGGGTCACCAGTACGATGTCTGGTCCCGGCGCGAGGGCGCCCACCATGTTCATGGCGATGAGGAACGCAAACGCGGACCAGCTCATGAAAGGCGCTCGATCAAATCTTCGCGGCCGAACATGCGGGCAGAATCCAAGGCATTAGGCTGGCCGGCCTGCGGATCGGCACCGGCTGCTAGGAGGGCTTCGATCACCGCATCCTCTTTCTTAAAAATTGCTCCTGCCAGCGGGGATTGATTGCGGTCATTGAGCAGGTTCACGTCCCCGCCTGCGGCAGCTAACTTGGTCACGAGCTCCGCATGGCCGTTGTATGCCGCCAGCATGACGAAGGAATGGCCGTCCTGGTTGACCATGTTCGGGTTCACGCCTTGGGCGATGTACTCCAGCAACGTGACGTCGCCATTGCGTGCGAAATCAAAAAGCTTCGTGGCAAATTCTTGGATGTCTTCCATGCGAAATAGTTTATCGCGCAAGCTCGGCTACTCTACGCACAGCGGCCTCTACCGCAAACTCTTCGTCGCCGCCTTGGCCTTTGACTGCGGCATCGAGCTCGGCCATGAGCACCACTGCCTTGTTCACGGAATCCTCCGACCAGCGGCGCGCCACCGGGTGAGTCAGCTTCACCACGTAAGGAGCAAGGCCGGTTGCCTTGGCCAAAGAGTACTGGTCGCCGCGGGCGGAATAGAGCCTGGCGATTGCGCCTACCTTATTCGCCAGCGCCGCCGAGATGGCAACGGGCGAGGCACCTAATTGGAGAGCGCGCCGGCACGTGGAGACGGCGGCTTCCACGCGCCCGGCTACGGCGGCGTCGGCGATGTCCCAGTTCGCCACCTCAGCCACGCCGACGTAGTAGTTGTGCACGGCCTCGCGGGTGACGTTGCCGTTGGTATCGAAGACCAGCTGGGAAATCGCCGAGGCCAGCTCACGCAGATCGGAGCCCACGCCATCGAGCACGGCCTGGACGACGTCGGGGGTTGGCCGTACCCCGTGCGAGGCGAACTCGCGGGTGGCCCAGGTACCCAGCTCGTTGGGATAGAGCGAGAACACCTCGTGCACCTCGCCTACTTTGCGCAGCTTGGCAACGAGCTCTGGTGGTTTCTTCTTACCTTTGAGAGTTTTGGCCGTCACGCTGTAGATGAGCACCAAGGTCATGCCGGGGCCTGGATCGGCGACGGCCTTAAGGAGGATTTGGGTGAGTTCCTTGCCCACCTTTTCGACGTCGCTGATGACGATGACGCGGTTATCGCCAAACAGGGAGGGGCTGGTCGCCATGGCGATTTCCCCCTCCGAGACCTCAGAAGCCTTGAGGCGGACCACCTCGACTCCCTCCCCGGCCGCCTTCTGGATGGAAAGGCGGGCACGCTCGGTGAGGAATTCGTCGTCGCCAAGGATGAGATGGACCTGATTCATAGGAGCAATTCTAGCGGTAGAAAACTGCGATTCCATCTGCTGTGCGCGTGGGGTAATCGGGCGGCGAATCTTGCGTAACAATGATGCTCCGTGTGCCCGGCGGAATGGGCTCGATGTCTTCCTCAGTGGCCACCACATGTATCGGTGCCTGCGGGGTATCAAAGTGCCTCGGCCACAGGAATGCAACCACGCAGGCAAGTGTGAGCAATGGGCGTTTGTAGAGGATGCCCGCCACTATCCAGCCGTAGCCCAGCAACACCAGGAAAGGGCTAGCGTCAACGGTGCTGACCGGCAAGGCCGCGCAGCCGCGGGCGATGGTGTTAATCCACCAGGTAAAAGGCTCGGCTAGGCGCAGCACCCCGGCGCCCAACACGGAAAGCGGGCCCAGCTGCGCGAAGAGGGCTGCCAGCAATCCCAGGATGGTCACGGGAGCAGTCGCGGGAGCAACCAGCACGTTTGCAAGTACCGAGACCACCGATACCTTCCCGGACATCAAAGCAATGATCGGCATCGTCACGAGGTCGGCCGCAATTGCCACGGCGAGCGCGCGGACGAAGATATCCGGCCATCCAATCACCGCCAGGTGGCGATAAAGCAACGGCGAGAGCGCCACGATTCCGGCGGTCGCCGCCACCGACAACGCAAACCCGAAGTTCTTGGCCAACTCGCTGTCGATAAAAAGCAGCACGATGATAGCCAGGCTGAGCCCATGCATCGGCTCCATGCGCGCGGAGTTTAAAACCGCGAGTAGTCCCACCAGGCCCATCACGGCCGCGCGCTGGACGGAAGGCTCAAACCCCACCAAAGCCACGAAGATGCACAATGCGCTAAGCGACGCCGCGACCCGCAGCCGTGGTCCCTTCACCAACAAGGCGGCAGCGCTGCACACGATGGCCACGTTCGAGCCGGATACCGCGCTCAAATGTGACAACCCGGTGTCGATATAAAGCTGCTTTTCTGCCGCAGTCTGCAAGGTGGTATCCCCCAGCACCATGCCCGGCAGCAGGCCTTGTGAGGAAGGGCCAACGCTTATGCTGACCAGCTCGCGGAAGTTCTCTGCCACGTGCGCGGCCAAAGAATCCGGCGGGGTAAGCGAAGTGATGGTGCCATGGTCCACGGTCACTTGGGCCCCGGCTGGAGCGGGTTCGTCGCTAAACACAGGTACCTGAAAGGGATAGCCAGGCACGCGCAGGCGCAGCAGCCAGCCAAAGCGCACCTCGGTGGGCTCAGTTATGACGGTGCCGGTCAGGACGTCGCCAAGCGGGCCCGCGCGGGAAATGCGCACCTTAGTCACGGCGATGGCCAAGGCGCTAAGGCCCGTGGTGAGCACCGCCTGGCCGCGCTGCCAGAACCACAGGACTAGACAGACTAGCGGCACTAAGGAGCACCACGCGCCGTTAAAGCTTAAGAGCGTGGCCAGCCACACCGCACACGCGGCCGGCAGCAGGCGCAGCTGCCTCATAATTGCACCTGGTCTTTGAGCGCCTCGAACTTTGCAGGCCCAATGCCGCTTATCTCCATCAGCTGCTCAATCGAGGTAAAACCGCCGGATTCCTCGCGAAAGCTCAAAATGGACTCCGCCGTGACCTCCCCCACCCCTTTCAGCTCCATCAGCTGCTCCTTGGTGGCTGAGTTCAGGCTGAGCAGACCGCCTTCCTGCGGCTCGCCCGGGGCTGGGGCGGGTGCGGGCAGGCCGACGACGATTTGCTCGCCGTCGCTAAGCCGTTTGGCCAGGTTGAGGTTGAGGAGGTCCACGCTGGGGCGCGGGTGGGCATGATCGAGGGCGTCGGCAATGCGGGCGTCCGGCGCCACCGTGACAAGGCCGGGGTTTTCGACCTCCCCCACCACGGAGACCACCAGGGAGCTCGGTGCAGCGGCGCTGCTCGTAGCCTCGGAAACGGAAACCGCATAAGGATCGTTCCGGCTCGTAATACCCAGCCACGCCAAGACACCCGCAGCAACCAACACCGCGATGGCGCAGGCAAGCCACGGCGGAATGCGCACGCGCGGGCGCGGATAGGTGACGTTGAGCAGGTCCTCTTCCCCGGTGGGGCGCGTTAGTTCCCGAAGGCGATCGCTAATATGCGGCATGCCCTCGACGCTAAAAGGCGGCGCAGTTAATGCGCTAGAGGCAATTTAAAAACCTGTGGATAACTTGTTGTTCGTGTCAACGATTCAGGAGGTTCCTTGCTAAAGACCACCGATACGCCGATGGCGCCGGGGCCGGCATGCACGGCGAGCACCTCGGTGAGTTCTTCGACCATGAAGGAAGAGCCCTTCGGCAGGGCTATCTCGAGCAGTTCGAGCAGGCGCTCGGCGGACTCCTCGGCGTCGTTGTGCTGCAATGCCACGAAGACGGGCTCGCCATCGGCGCGGGAGGCGATGAGATCGACCAGCTTGGTAAAAGCCTTAGTCTGGGTGCGGGTCTTGCCCACGAGCTCCAGTTTGCCGCCCACGATGGACATGATGGGCTTGGTGGCCAGAAGTGCAGTGGAGAGCATCGCGGTGGTGGTAGAAAGGCGACCGGAGCGGCGCAGTTCCTCCGTGGAGTTGAGGTAAACCCAGGTGCGGCCGCGCTTGATCGTATCCAGCGCCGCCTCGTAGCACTCCTCAAGCGAGGCGCCATCACGCGCCAAGGTCGCCGCAGACATCGCCGCGGCACCAATCACCATGCCCGCCGAGCCGGACTCGACCACCTTGACGGTATCGGGGAACACGCCCGAAGCCGTCACCGCGGCAGACCAGGTGGAAGAAAGTTCCTTGGACAGATGGATGGCCACAATGCCGTCGTCGGTGGAGCGTTCCATTTCGCGACCGTATGCGGCCGCGAGCTCCAGCGCAGTAAGACCCGAGGTAGATTGCTCGCCGTCTGCGTCCATGACGTGCAAATCGATTACTCGAATCTGCAGGTTTTTCACGATGTCTGGCGGCAGCCCCGCGGCGGAATCAGTGACGATGCGGACGGCCACTAGTCACCTGCCCCCATGTTCCAGCCGTCGAAGTACCACTTGGCGCCGTCCACGTTTCCCGCAGTGAACTCGAGGGAGGCCTGCGGATTCGCTGGATCAAAGTCCGGACGGGCGGTCAGCTGGGACCAGTGGGTGTTCTTCAGGCCCGAAAGGATGGAGTACTGCTCGTGGCGCAGGCCCAAAAGGTGGCAGGTCAACGCTGCAATCGCACCGCCGTGCCCCACCACCAACACGGTGCCCTCGGCCCACGGTTCCGGGTCACGCATCAGCTCGTCGATGACGGGACGCGCACGCTTGGCGACGTCCACCCGCGACTCGCCCTCCGGCGGCGCCCAGGTGGGATCGTGACGCCAGATGGCGCGGGCGCCGGGGTAGTCGCGATCTACTTCCGCCGAGGACATCCCCTGCCACTTGCCCAGGTGCGTCTCGCGCAGGCGGGCGTCGACAGTAGGCTCCAGGCCCAAACGTTCACCAATGACGCCGGCGGTGGCGCGGGCACGGGAAAGATCCGAGCACACGATCGCGGAAATCCCTTGCTCCGCAAGCAGATCTGCTGCCTGCTTGGCCTGTGCAAGCCCCAGCTCGGACAGCTCCGTGTCCAGGTGGCCCTGCATGCGGCCAGTGGCGTTATAAGTGGTCTGACCGTGGCGGATCAGAAGCAGGCGGCGCGACAAGGTTTAGTACTCCTCGTCCTCTTCCGGCTCCGGCTGAGCCAGTGGGATCTCATCGATGGACTCAACTTCGCGCAGGTTAACCTCGTCGGACCACTCGCCCGGACGCTCCGGGGTCTCGATGCCCTCGATCTCCAGGATCGGGCAATCGTGGTAGAGGCGATCGAGGCCATAGAACTCGCGCTGATCGTTGCGCTGGACGTGGATAACGATGTGACCGTAATCCAGCAGTACCCAGCGGTTTTCGCGGTTGCCTTCGCGGCGCTTTGGCTCGTGGCCAAGCTTGGTCAGCTCGTCTTCGATTTCCTCCACGATGGAGGCCACCTGGCGCTCGGTCTCGGCGGATGCCAGCACGAAGATCTCGGTGATAGCAAGCACGTCAGAGACGTCGATAGCCACGATGTTCGTGGCCAGCTTCTCGTCAGCAGCGTGCGCCGCGGTTTCAGCCATCTTGCGGGCTACATCAGTAACGGACATGTGCTTTCCTTCAAATATCTTCCAAATATCTTCGAATACTTTTTAGTTCTGCCAGTTTCGCACGTAAGAGGTGCGTTTGGCTATTTCCGTGAATTCTTTTTCCCAAATTCTATAAAGGCTTATCAGGATTAGGCCCATAAAGATTGTTCTTAGCGATGTATTGGACAACCCCATCCGGCACGAGATACCACACCGGCTCGCCTTCCCCGGCGCGCTTGCGGCAATCGGTGGAAGAAATGGCCATGGCGGGAATTTCGATGAGTTCGATCCCGGTTTGGGATTCCAGCGGCAGCATATCCTTGCTGAGTTCGTAGCCGGGGCGGGTGACGCCGACGAAGTTGGCCATCTCTAGCATGACCTCCCAATCGTGCCAGCTCATGATCGAGGCCAGGGAATCGGCGCCGGTGATGAAGTAGAGCTCGGCATCGGGGAAAAGCTCGCGCAGGTCACGCAGGGTATCGATGGTGTAGGTGGGGCCCTCGCGGTCGATGTCGACGCGGGAGACGGTAAAGCGCGGATTCGAGGCGGTTGCCACCATGGTCATCAGGTAGCGATGCTCGGCTGCGGTGACGTCGCGCCCCTCCTTCTGCCACGGCTGGCCGGTGGGCACGAAGACCACTTGGTCCAGTTGGAAGCGGTAGGCCACCTCACTGGCGGCCACGAGGTGGCCATTGTGGATGGGGTCGAAAGTGCCGCCCATGATTCCAATGCGCTGTGGACTAGTCATGAGTGGAGATTATACGTGCGCTTTCTACCCAGCTTGCAAAGGTATCGGCTACTTTTTCATCGGCGGGCGTGGGCGCCTGGGTGAAATAGGAAGCATGCCGCGAGGCCTTGGTGGATAGAGCCGCGCTTGCCGACGCCACCGAGAGGTCGCAGGCGAAATCGTCCCGCAGGCAGTAGTTCAAGCGCTGCCCCTCGGGCAACACCGCGCTTTCTGGACGCATGTGCGCTGGGGCCAATTCCAGTAGTCCGCCACCGCGGGCTGGGCTGCCGATGACGTTGGGATCGCCCGGCAGGGAAAGTGGATTTCCCAACGTAATGGCTGCATGCAGCCGCGGGAGGGACTTTTCCGCACTCGTGGTGATGATGGCGCCCTGCGAGTACCCAGCCGTTATGTACTTCGGTGCGCAGCCGGTGCTCGCCTCGTAGTCTTGGACCACCTTGGGCGCATTGGCCATGCCGGTTTGCACGCTGTTGATAAAGCCGAACAAGACAGAAGGAATGAGCTCGTAGAGCGGGTGCTGCCCCACGATGAGCGCTAGGCGCTGCACGGTCTGAATCGGGTTGAGGTTCTCGCCGTCTTCTGCCAGCGCCGGCAGGTCCATTTCTGCCGGATAGGCCTTGTCATCCATGGCCAGCACGAAGACGCGGTCCATGGTTCCCGGATGACGCTTTTCTACTAAGTGGAAAAGGCCTGCGAGGTTCGGGCCCTCGTAGCCGTTTGAGGGCGCGGAGTGCTCCGAGTATTGCTGCGGGCCGAAGTACTCGCCGTGGTCCTTGTCCTGGTCAGAGCCTCGTGCGGCGAGCACCACGACGTCGGGGCAGGCGCTCTCCTCAGCTGCTGCATGTGGGGCAACTGCGAAGGCGCTGCCCAGAGCAACTGTGGAGGCAGCCAAGAAGGACAGCGATTGGGAAGGCAGGCCTCGGGAAGAGAGGAAACGAGAAAAAGATAGATGCATGTTTTAAGGTCGAGTTTGACCGCTGCCCTGCAGGATCCACTTTGTGGAGGTCAGCTCCGGCAAAGCCATCGGGCCGCGGGCATGCAGCTTCTGGGTAGAGATACCGATCTCCGCGCCCATGCCATAAACCTCGCCGTCGGTAAAGGCGGTGGAGGCATTGAGCATGACGGCGGCGGCATCGACCTCGTTGGCGAACTTAAGCAGAACATCGGCGTCCTGAGCGGCGATGCCCTCAGTGTGGCCGGTGGTGTACTCGGCGATGTGCGCGATGGCGCCAGCGACGCCGTCAACCACCTTGGCGCAGATGTCGTTGCTCAGGAACTCCTCACGCCATTCCTCGTCGGTTGCTTCCACAGCATTGGCCACGCCGAATTGCTCGAGCTCGGCGACCTCGCCATGGATGACCACGCCTGCCTCCTGAAGGGAGGTGATGACGCGAAGTTTCGCGGCGTCGGCAAGCGCGGCGTCGAGCAGCACGCACTCGGTGGAGTTACAAACCGAAGGGCGGCGGGTCTTGCCGTTGATGACCATGGCGATGGCCTTGTCGAGGTCGGCGCTGGCATCGATGTAGAAGTGGCAGTTGCCGGTGCCGGTCTCAATGGCGGGGACGGTAGCGCCCTCCACCACCGCATTGATGAGGCGAGCAGAACCGCGGGGAATCACGACGTCGACAAGCCCGCGCGCCGTGATGAGATCCTGCACCGAATCGTGGCTTTCGCACGGCAGGAGCTGCACGCCCTCGCGCGGAAGGTCGAAGTGCGCCAGGGTGTCCTGGAGGATCTCCACGAGCTGCTCGTTGGAGTTGCGTGCGGACTTAGATCCGCGCAACAGCGGCACGTTGCCGGACTTGAGCGCAAGGCCAAAGGCATCCACCGTGACGTTCGGACGGGCCTCATAGACCATGCCCATGACGCCGAGCGGCACGCGCACCTGCTTCATCTGGATGCCGTTGTCCATGTTGTGGCCCCGCAGTACCTCCCCTACCGGGTCCTGCAGGGCGGCGACCTGGCGCAGGCCGTCGGCGATGCCTTCGACGCGCGCGGCGTCGAGCGAGAGCCTGTCGATTAAAGAATCATTCATCCCGGCCGCGCGGCCAGCGGCGACGTCGCGCTCATTGGCCTCGAGGATCTCAGGGGTGCGGGCCACCAGGTTTTCAGCAGCGCGCACAAGAATCTCATTCTTGCGTGGGGTGGAAAGCTGCGCGAACTGCGGCGCAACTTTCTTCGCCTGACGCGCCAGCTTTAGTACTTGGTCTCGTTCTTCATCTCGAGTGAGTTGGCTCATGAGGCTCAAGCTTACCGAAGCTAGCCTCGACAGGACAGACCATGGGCACGCCTTCATCATCGATGACGCGGGCATGGATGCCATAGACCTCACCCAGCAGCTCGGTGTTCAGCACCTCTGCCGGGGTGCCGTGGGCATGCACGCGGCCGCCGTGGAGAACCACGAGCTCATCGCAATAGCGCGCGGCCAGGTTGAGATCGTGGATAGCTACCAACGCCACTGCCCCGCGGGAGACCTCCTTGCGCAAGGTATCCAGCAGGTGCACTTGATGGCGCAGGTCGAGCGCGGAGGTCGGCTCATCCAGCAGCATCAGGTCTGGCTCGCGGGCCAGCATCTGCGCCACGGCCACGAGCTGGCGCTGTCCGCCGGAAAGCTGGTGAACGTAGCGGTGTGCGAGGTGAACGATGCCGAGCTTTTCGAGTGCCTGCACTGCCGATTCCAAGGCGTTAACGGAGCCGCGCTTAGCGGAGATGACCACCGATTCAAAGGCGGTCAGCGAGGCGCTGGTCAGAAGATCCTGCGGCACGTAGCCCACGTTGGCGCCACCAGTATCGCAGGTGCCCGAAGTCAGCTTCTGAATGCCGGCGATGGCCTTGACCAAGGTGGACTTGCCGGCCGCGTTGGGGCCGATGAGTCCGACGATGGTGCCGGGTTCAGGCTCGGGCAAGTCAACTCCTTTGAGCACCTCCCGCTTGCCAAAGTTCACGCATGCCTGTTCTACTTTCAGCACTTGATCCTCCTCTTGGTGAAGATGAGCAGCACGAAGAAAGGAACACCAACGAGCGCCGTGATGATGCCGATGGGTACGGCAACGCCGGGGATGATGGTGATCGATACCGCGTGGGCACCCGCCAGCAGCATCGCGCCCGCCGCCATGGAGGCCGGCGCAAAGAAACGCTGATCCTCGCCCACCAATAAGCGGGCCACGTGTGGGCCAACCAAGCCAATGAAGCCGATGATGCCGGCGAAGGCCACAGCGCTAGCGGCCAGCAAGGAGGCCACGACGAGGGTTAGAACGCGCAGTTTTTGCACGTTGATGCCGAGGGCCGCCGCACGCTCGTCGCCCAGGCGCAGCGCCGTGAGCTTCCACGCGTTAAGCATGGTGAAAGGAATGGCAACCAGCAAGGTGGCCGCGATGATCAGGTTGGACACCCAATTCGCACGCTGCAGGGAGCCCATGGTCCAAAAGACAATCTGCTGCAGGGCTTCAGTCGAGGCGCTGTATTGCATCAGCGAAAGCAGTGCCTGGAACAAGAAAACGAGGGCGATACCCAGCAGAATCATTGACTCCGCACTAGCACCGCGCCACACCGCCGCACCCGCGACGATGGCCACGGCCACAAGAGCCGACAGCCAAGCGACGGCCGCGAGATTGAACTGCGGATTTCCCAGCACGGTCCAGCCCAACACGATTGAGGCCGCGCCACCGAAAGCCGCGGCGGCGGAAATACCCAAGGTGAAAGGCTCGGCCAAAGGGTTATCCAGAATGGTCTGCATATGCGCGCCGGATAGCGCCAGTGCGGCGCCGATGAGCACGGCCATAACCGACGCCGGCAGGCGCAGGTTCCACAGGACCGTCCGGGTGGTCTCATCCACCTGGCCCGGTGAGAAAATGCCACGCAGCATCTCCATCGGGGAAAGGTGAATCGGGCCGACCACCGTGGCAATGACGAAGGCTACGAAGGCAGCCAGCACCAGTGCACCGATGATGAGTACCTTGCGGAAGTTATTGCTGCGGTACTCGGCAATTACCTGGTGGGTGTCGGTTTTGGTTTCGGCTTTCTGGTCAGTCTGCAAACTCTCAGAAGAGGTCAAAAGTGCCATTTTTTAGTGCTTGTGTGTGTTCTTGGTAGTGAAGAAAACGCCGCTGTAGTCGATGGGCAGCCACTTGTTGTGGAATTCGGCGAAGTCCTTTTCTGGGTCTAAGTCCTTGAAGGTTTCTGGGTGCATCCACACAGCAAACTGCTCCAAGGCGAAGATGTTAAAAGGCGAATCGTAGAACTGGTGGTAGACAGCGTGGAAGTTGCCTTCCTTTGGGGCCTCAAGCTGCTCGAAGCCCGGGGTCTTTAGCAGGCCTTCGAGGGTCTCCTGCGCCTTTTCTTCCTTGGCCGCGTAACCCATCTCCACGTGCGGCAGGACCTCCGGCTTTTCCGGGTCCTTGGCCCATGCGCCGCCAGTGGCGATGATGTGCTCCGGCTGCTCAGCAAGCACCTTTTCTGCGGTAAGGTCTCCAGACTCTGTGTCCAGCAGGCTATCGCCCAAGTTCTCGCCGCCGGCGGCATTAACCAGGTCACCTAGGTTAGAGTCCTTGACCGTGGAGCAGCAATCCTTCAGGCCCGCCGCGCGCCAGACCAGGGTGCGCGGCTTGTCCCCGGCCTTTTCCGCGCGGGACTTAATGTCATCAACCTTGCTGGTATAGAACTTATTGAACTCTGCGGCCTTGTCCTCGTGACCGAAGAGCTGGCCGAAGACCTCCATGGACTTCGGGGTGTTTTCTAGCGGCTTCTGGCGGAAGTCGGTGAAGACGTACTTCAGGCCGGCCTGGTCCATCTTGTCCAGGAAGCCGGTCTTTTCCGCACCCTCCTTGTGGTCCAGCGTCATGACCACGGCGTCTGGCTTTTGCGCGAGCAGGTTTTCCACGGTGACGTCGCCCTTGGCGATGTTGCCGATGGTCGGCAGATCCTTGTACGCCGCATTGGTTTCGGCGAACTTGGACTCGAAGCTCGGAGCCGCCTCATGCAGGTCCTTGCCCAGAGCCACGACGTGCTCGAGCGGATCCTCGCGGTTGAGAATCGAGGTGGCGAAGAGCCCGCGGCCCTCGCCCAGAAGGATACGCTCAGGCTGCTTGTCGAAGGTGACCTCGCGGCCGGCGACGTCAGTGATGGTCACAGCAGTGTCCCCCGCGGCGCCGGTAGAGCCGGTGGACGCGGAGGTGTCTTCGTTGCTGCTGCACGCGCTCAACGCAGTCGCGGATGCGAGCATGGCCAGGGTGGCTGCCGCAATGCGGACGGAGTACTTGGGCACGTTGAAATGGGTCATGAAAGAAAGTCCTTTGCTCACGAACAATAGCCAAGTTAACTTAGGCTTGACTAAATCGAACTAGGATGAGCTTACAATCCGGAACGTGCCCGCGAAAGTGATCCCCCCGGGTTTTATTTAGGTCACTTTAAAGCTGAATAACATCCTCTTAAAGAAACTCACCCCCAACAGCATGGTTATCCGCGCTGGATGTCACGCGTGGGTATAGCTCAAGCGCGCAGCCACTCCCCATTACGTTGTTAGCAGTTCCACCCCA
>NZ_KV793703.1:0-388 GCF_001808545.1 Corynebacterium sp. HMSC077D03 | reverse complement strand
CGAAGATGGTCTTGATTCTTGCACCAATAACGGCATCAGAATACATCTTTAACCTGCGTTTTTTACGGGTGCTCACCCACTTGTAAAACGAGGAACGATTCAGCTTTAACACATCGCACATCCGCTTAACCGAGTACTCGGTTCGGTGGTCATCGACAAACTGGAAGCGGATCACCAGTGAGTCTCTTCGGCAAAATATTTCGCGGCCTTACGCAGGATGTCGCGTTCTTCGCGCAGCTTAGAGACTTCTTTTTCCAGCTGACGGATTCGCGCAGAATCATTCGCCGCTTGGGCTTGATCGTGCACGGCCTTCGTGCGGGCACGTTTGCCAGTGCCGTACTTTTTGACCCAAGAATGTAGCGAGGCACGGTTGATACCGAGCTCAGCT
>NZ_KV793702.1:0-359 GCF_001808545.1 Corynebacterium sp. HMSC077D03 | reverse complement strand
CCCACTCGAACGTCGCGATTTCTACCTCGACAGCATCATCCCACCTGCGAGTATGGATTAGCTCGTTCTTGTAGGAGCCGTTTACGTTTTCAGCAAGAGCATTGTCGTAGGAGTCGCCAACCGTCCCAGTGGAAGCGGCAATACCGTGCTGGGCTAGTCGCTCGTTGTAGACCACGCTGACGTACTGGGACCCGTGATCCGAATGGTGAATGAGACCTGTTGTTTCCTCAGCACACACGATCGCTTGGTTGAGAGCTTGCAGCGGCAGTGCTTCAGTCCGCATTGAGTCTGATAACGCCCACCCAACGATCCGGCGGGAGTAAACGTCGGTGACAAACGCGGCGTACACAAAGCCTTTC
>NZ_KV793701.1:76348-76557 GCF_001808545.1 Corynebacterium sp. HMSC077D03 | reverse complement strand
GAAATACCTCCGCGTGCGCGGAGAAGAGGTTATTGGTGACGTCAAGACGTCCAAGACAACGGAAATACCTCCGCGTGCGCGGAGAAGAGCGGTGGCTACAAGGGCGGTTATTCGCGCATATGGAAATACCTCCGCGTGCGCGGAGAAGAGGGACCTTGGAACAACCGCGCGTGGTGCCGGTGGGAAATACCTCCGCGTGCGCGGAGAAG
>NZ_KV793701.1:76041-76248 GCF_001808545.1 Corynebacterium sp. HMSC077D03 | reverse complement strand
ACTCGCGGTACCAACTACCCCAAATCGACACGTGTTCGAGCCTATCGAAACACTCACCCTGGAAATACCTCCGCGTGCGCGGAGAAGAGTGCGTGTGGGTAATGCGCAGTCTGGTGATGTGGGAAATACCTCCGCGTGCGCGGAGAAGAGCACAACGAGTATGGCGCGCCTCAATAGGATAAGGAAATCCTCCGCGTGCGCGGAGAA
>NZ_KV793701.1:75612-75941 GCF_001808545.1 Corynebacterium sp. HMSC077D03 | reverse complement strand
GAAATACCTCCGCGTGCGCGGAGAAGAGAGTTCCTCCACACGCACCTTGCAGGCCGCAGGGGAAATACCTCCGCGTGCGCGGAGAAGAGTCCCAGCGCTCGGGGGAAACTTTTTGGAATGCGGAAATACCTCCGCGTGCGCGGAGAAGAGCCGGGAGCGTGAATTCAATGGACGCGAGCCCGGGAAATACCTCCGCGTGCGCGGAGAAGAGTCCTCGACCAGTACTGGGACGGCAATCTCCCTGGAAATACCTCCGCGTGCGCGGAGAAGAGTTGTATGGGCCGCTGATTGCCATTTGCTTATCGGAAATACCTCCGCGTGCGCGGAGA
>NZ_KV793701.1:75181-75512 GCF_001808545.1 Corynebacterium sp. HMSC077D03 | reverse complement strand
GAAATACCTCCGCGTGCGCGGAGAAGAGTCGACCAACCGGTCCACCTCGACGTCGTCTTCGGAAATACCTCCGCGTGCGCGGAGAAGAGGGTACTGCACACGCCACGCATACCCTTTAGCTGGAAATACCTCCGCGTGCGCGGAGAAGAGGATTTGCTGTCGTAATACCGCTGCTTATGCCAGGAAATACCTCCGCGTGCGCGGAGAAGAGTAGGCCTCGCAGTGCGTGGTGGTTGTAGCTATGGAAATACCTCCGCGTGCGCGGAGAAGAGGGTATGCCGCCTTGGCGCCAGTAGCAATCCAGGGAAATACCTCCGCGTGCGCGGAGAAG
>NZ_KV793701.1:74872-75081 GCF_001808545.1 Corynebacterium sp. HMSC077D03 | reverse complement strand
GAAATACCTCCGCGTGCGCGGAGAAGAGCATAAAATTTGTCTCCTTAAGACGGATAAATAGGAAATACCTCCGCGTGCGCGGAGAAGAGAGATTTTCTTTGGGTAGCAACTCGCGGATTGCGGAAATACCTCCGCGTGCGCGGAGAAGAGGCAGACTTGCAAGCGTGGCAAGCTCAACTGTTGGAAATACCTCCGCGTGCGCGGAGAAG
>NZ_KV793701.1:74382-74772 GCF_001808545.1 Corynebacterium sp. HMSC077D03 | reverse complement strand
AAATACCTCCGCGTGCGCGGAGAAGAGCGCTCTCATTACGACCATCGGCACGGTCTACGGGAAATACCTCCGCGTGCGCGGAGAAGAGGGGTCCTGTGAGAAAAGGAACCCAGAAATCGAGGAAATACCTCCGCGTGCGCGGAGAAGAGTTTCCTACACTGACGCTGCTTTGCGCACCTTGGGAAATACCTCCGCGTGCGCGGAGAAGAGCTCTGCAGGCCAGACATGAACGGCTGGATCGCGGAAATACCTCCGCGTGCGCGGAGAAGAGCCATATACGAGAAAAAGAAGCCACGCCACCATGGAAATACCTCCGCGTGCGCGGAGAAGAGCACTTCTTCAGGGTCAACGCCCCAGGTGATATGGAAATACCTCCGCGTGCGCGGAGAA
>NZ_KV793701.1:74074-74282 GCF_001808545.1 Corynebacterium sp. HMSC077D03 | reverse complement strand
AAATACCTCCGCGTGCGCGGAGAAGAGCTTATGCGGGATGATTGATTCATTCATTGTGGGGAAATACCTCCGCGTGCGCGGAGAAGAGGTTAGTCGATGCGGTTGCGTAGAGTTCCATAAGGAAATACCTCCGCGTGCGCGGAGAAGAGACAACCGTGACCGCAGCAACCCAGCCCTTAACGGAAATACCTCCGCGTGCGCGGAGAAG
>NZ_KV793701.1:73400-73974 GCF_001808545.1 Corynebacterium sp. HMSC077D03 | reverse complement strand
GAAATACCTCCGCGTGCGCGGAGAAGAGCTGATGCTGACGGTAAGGGCCAGGGCTTTGAGGGAAATACCTCCGCGTGCGCGGAGAAGAGTTCCACTACGGCAGGTCACGGTTCACTGCCGTGGAAATACCTCCGCGTGCGCGGAGAAGAGACGATGGGCGGCTGTATTTCCACCCGTCAGGCGGAAATACCTCCGCGTGCGCGGAGAAGAGTTCATCAAAAAAGCTGCGTATAAAAAGCCTGTGGAAATACCTCCGCGTGCGCGGAGAAGAGTTCTCGGCAGAGATGCGATCTTTCTCTATCTGGGAAATACCTCCGCGTGCGCGGAGAAGAGGCTTTGCGTTTGGCTTGTTTGCGTGGGTAGAGGGAAATACCTCCGCGTGCGCGGAGAAGAGTATCACTCGACGACCTAGCCAAACGAAACGGTGGAAATACCTCCGCGTGCGCGGAGAAGAGGGGGTTATGGGGATCTTTTTGCCGTTGCGGATGGAAATACCTCCGCGTGCGCGGAGAAGAGCGGCACACACCCGGCCAGATTGAATACCAGTTGGAAATACCTCCGCGTGCGCGGAGAA
>NZ_KV793701.1:0-73300 GCF_001808545.1 Corynebacterium sp. HMSC077D03 | reverse complement strand
AATACCTCCGCGTGCGCGGAGAAGAGACTTCCTGAACAGCAACTTTAGTTTGTCTCGGTGCGGTTTTGCGTATGTTCTCGCGAAAACGTGCACGCAAGTAAAAGGCCGTCCATGTCAATGATTGTACGGCGTCGCGGTCCCATAGTGTTGACTGCAAAGCCCTGTTCGCGGGTCCGGTCCTCGTTGATCATGGTTAGGCTGCCGTCGGCGATTGCATTGGAAAGCCGTCGCCACAGGTTATCGCGGACACGACGGGAAACGTTTCCTACATAAACACCGGTATCTACTTCCGAAAGGAAACGCGAAAGGTAGCCATGCATGTGGTCCGGGAGGCTGGTGGTTGTGATTACAAGAAACATTCAGCGCCGTCCATATTGTGTATGCCCGGCGACTTCATCGCCGCGCCCAGAGACGAGTCGATCGTCATCACGTGAAGGTAAGTGGGGTGTGAGTACCTCTGTGAGAACTTCCAGCATGTCGACGAGTAAGTTCTTCCGATGGATCTCTCGGCGTAGTTGCTTCCTTAGCGCTGGTAATGGATCTTCCTCATTGGCACAGGCGAAAGCCAGTGGGATTGAGATTGTGGGCTTGTACAGATCAGCCAGATCAAAGAGCAATGAACGAGCATTACCTCGATGAATGATGCCCAAGGCAGGATTGACACCTATTGCCGCGCACGCAGAAGCGGCGCATCCATAGAGCATCGAGTTCGCTAGGTTGAGTCCCTGATTAACTGGGTCATCGTTAGCAGTATTGCGCCGAAAATTCTTGATCCTGTGTTTCTTCGCCTGGGTTTGATAAGTCTGTTTCATTACGCGGCCTTCAAGTCCGCGCATGATGGAAATGCTCGGAGCATCAGCAATTTCTTCGATGCCTAGTTGCCGCTGGTAGAGCTTGATTGCAGCCTTTCGCTGGTGGGCTTCATTAGAGACGAGAGCTGCCTGGGCAATTGCCCAACGCGCCGAGGAAGTTAGTGGGGTTGCGTGAGTATAAGCCGGCACTCCACCACCGCCAGTGAACATGATGGTCGTTCCTGAACGAGTACATGAGGTAGCAGCGGCTGCAGAAATGGAGGTTCCAGGTCCGAGCATAAGAACTGCAAGTCCGCCTACAGGGAGTTGGATGCGTTGCTCTAATTCTGAACTGTCAACAACCGAATAGGCCACTACACCAGTACGGTCCTGGCGGATAGCTGCACGCTCCACATAAGCAAAGCTGACACGGTCTTCCAAGCGGACTTGGTGGTCTGCTGGAATGGTGGAAAACGTAATGGCGTCTTCGGAGTAAGCCATTAGGAGTGTGCCTTTCCGTAGATGAGTCCAAGGGTTGGATCGTAGTTGTCGGAGAGATCAACGATTCTGAAATACTGCAGTAGGGAAGTCTCCCACGGGTTCGAGAGAAAACGCGGGTCTTCGGGAGGAAAAGAGCCTTGACGTAGGTTGATACTTGAGCGGAGAATACGTTTCAGATCTTCCTGAGTGGGCTTCGTGAGTTCTAAATCGATACTGGTTATGGCACCCGGAATTGTGCCAGCGTCATCGAGAACGAGAGCACGTACAGTTTCTCCTTCGACGTAACGTGTACGGAGATCCTCGAGTGCGGTAGTTCCTTCTGTGAGCTTGGTTAGCTCGCTTAGGCGAACGTCTTCTTTTAGAACGGCTTCCAGGTTGCTTTGAATATTCGACGCTGCCATGTGCTTCCTGGAATCCTGGGCAAAGGCCTCAATGTCTTGGTCATCGTTGATATTTGTGAGAGTAATTGATGTTGTGTTGACAAAGTCTTGACACTCGACCGGGAATTCAATTCTTCCGTTATGAGAATTCAGCCAGCGTTGCGTGCGGTTCAGTAGAGCCTCCATGTAGGGAAGATTCTCACGGTGCTCGTAATTCTGGTGGGCAACAATATGCAGATGCATGTGGTCACGCCCAGGAAGTCGGTGCTTGCGTTGTGGGTCTCTTCGGCGCCAGACACGACCGGCCCGTTGGATGAGGGAAGCTGACGGGCATAGGTCGGTGCTGAGTAGATCAAGGTCAATATCCAATGATGCTTCAATGGCTTGTGTACCTACAACACACATCCCTTCACCGTTTCCATGTGGACCAATCGTGCGAAGTAGCGTATCGGCAGCAGCTTGGCGATGTCCCGCAGTCATCGCAGCGTGTAGAAGCAGGACGTCTTCGCCTGCCTCATTAAGCCTGTGGGATATCTCTTGTGCCCAGTCAACTCGGTTGCATATGACCCCGATGCGAGCAATCGGATACTCCGCACGCATGCGTCGAACCCAGTTGATATGTGCGTCTATCTGAGACGGGTTTGCGATGGTGATGTCGTAAGTCAGCGTGTATGGCGTTGAATCCAACGGAGTGGCTGTATAGGAACTGGAGTTGTGGCTGAGGATCGAGGGAAAATCAATGTTTGTTTCCAGCGGGTACCCGGTGTAGGCACATGCGAGTGAACTGCACTGTTCTTGCGACAACGTGGCGCTGAGAAGGGTAACGCGTGCTCGCACGGTGCCTAGCCATTGCATCAATGGTTTGAGCAATTGTGCTTGATAAGGATCTAGCGTATGGACCTCATCAATAATTACATGCGCGTTTGCCAGCGCCAACAGAATGACATGGGTCCATTTCATCGGAAGTGCTGCTTTAAGCGCTTGGTCCACGGTGCCTACCGTGATAGAGGCCAGCATGCGTTCCATTCCTGAACGCACGAACTCAGCTGGTACGAGTCCGCCGACGTCTTCCAGTGGATTACTGTCGCGGAAGGTGGTGACGGGGCGGGAGTAGAAATCCTCAATGGTGGCCATTCCGTGTGCGAGCGCTGCAGTGTTTTGAGTCGAACTAAAGATTCTTTGTACACGCTTCATCAATGCATTCGAGGTCGCCATCGTGGGTAGTAGGAACAACATGCGTTCTTTACGTTGCGCATGGCGCAGGATAGCGGCTTCAGTCTTACCGGAACCTGTAGCTGACATGATCGTGAATAGACCATCAGGATCGGTCATGGCTTCTCGCTGTGCAGGGCGTGGTTCGTAGCCTTGAAGAATTGCTTCTAGCGCGTCTTCAGCGCTGGGCCAATCGGAATAGATACCAAGTTGTTCTCGAATACGAGCTAGAGCAGGTTCAGCTTGTGTGAGTATCCACTCCTTCGGCTGTGTCAAGTCTAGTTCGGCTGTTTGGCACCGTGCTTGAGACTGTTTGACCCATTCGTGGGCTGATACCAGGCGGTCGGCCACAACAGTTAGTCCGCTGATCAGAATCATGGCCGACGTTGGAACTTCATCGGGGAACACTGTTACTCCGCAGGCTTCGCGAAGCGCGTGGTCTAAAACTTTTTGGGCAGTATTCCACCCATTGCTGGCTAGAGCCGTGTTCCACAGCGCCTCTTTTGTACCTGCGCGATCGCCGCCAAAGTTTGGAGTATCAAACCTTCCATGATGACCCATAGCTGGGATACAGCGCCAGGCTTGAGTTGCCGAAGCATCCACCGTGAGGCTGCCAAGGAGGTAGGAAGCTGAAGCCTGCTCATGGCGTCTAAATGCGGCGACATCGTGAAGTCCTCGCAAAGCACGTGGTGGGAGCTTAAAACCCAACTCTTCGTTTTCCACAATCCGGTTTCTTACAGAAGCCCAGATTTTGCGTTCTTCAGGACGCTGCCTCGCATGAGTAAGTAGTTGGCCTTGAAAGAAGGGGTTCGCTTTGCCGATGTCGTGCGTGCCAACCAGCCACATTACGATCTCACGTGCCTGTGGCCCCAGCTCTTCGCGAAGGTAGCCCTGCAAGCCTGGCCTTAACCAGTGATCGAAGAGTTGTCCTGCCATGGAAGCGGCATCACACATATGGGCAAGCAAAGGGTAGCTTTCTTCGAGGCTATGTTGTTTGGCCCACACGGAAGAAAACGTTGAATGGGTGGCAGGCATGGGGTTCCTAACTTAGAGCGCGGATAGATAGTAGACCACAGCCGTAAGCCTTTTCTCGGCCGATTCCAGTAGTCAAAATGGATACGAGTGCTGTGGTGTCGCGTACTACGGCGATGCCATCCACAGCATCTATTTGTAGCGTCATACGCCCCTTTTCAGCCTTAGGATCTTTGAGTACAGCGCGCCGGTGGTTGGTAACCTCCACAGCATCTAAGGCGGGAGATAACTTCTGTGTCAGCCAGGGGCCAAATGTGGTTCGTTCCGTATTCTCATGATCCAACGGGATGGGCTTAACTTTGTACGAACGCTTACCGGAAGCATTAGTGAATGTCTCGCGACGAATAGCGTTGAGACTAATGCGAAAACTTACTGAAGTTCCAGTAGGCGGAGCCTGAAGCTCAACTTGCTTAGTCACAATGTCTGGACAGTTCGAGACAGTGGGCTCTGTAGCAGACTGGATAAGAAAATACGGAGCCTGTCCTGCTGGGGTCTCTAAACGGAAAAGAATTTCTGCAGCGGAACGTGGATTGGCGTCGTCGAATGCAGGGAAAAGACCCATGACTGCGCGATGACGAAATGTTGGGCTATTAAGACTTGCGGGACTCACACGGCGAGCACTATTCGCAGCCACACTTAAGAGAGCGTGTGCAGGTGCTTTGGTTAGATACCGAGTGGTGATCATATTCTTCATCTTTCGTCGGGAATACGTTAGATTTGTTCAAAGTGGCTCTCCGCTGATGCGGAGGTCGTTCATATTTCATTGAATTGGAACCACCTTCTCCGCGATACGTGGAGGCAAGCGAAGCGGTAGGTCAACAAGGCCTACCGCTTTTGGCTACCGTTGAATGGTGGAGTGGCGGTGCAGGCTGAGCTCCTTGATGCCTTTGAGCCAGTCCGTTCGGGTCGCAACAGCGGGAACACTCATGCTCTCTGGGGACACTCCGGAACCGAGCGATGGTTCAAAGATTCGCACAGTCGCTTTATTCGACGCGTTAGGAGCAAGGGCGGGGATGAGCGACAGCATCTCTGCTGGCCCAGTTCCCAGATAGAACGGGAACGTTGCTGGAAAAGCTTTTCGACCTAGATAAACAGAGAAGACAGGGCTGGCGAAAGCCTGATCTATCTCCTCCGTGTGGCCTTCCAGAGTGGCACGTACAATGAATTCAGATTCGGCTAGGTACGTGCGTCGGCTGATAGAAGTCGCACCCACGGCAGGGGTGAACTTAAGCTGCTTCACAGAGGTAGCCTTCATTTGCTGCATGATCGCAAGGCGCCGTCGGAAAGTAAATTCATCTTCCCTGTCACCGATGGTGTGAAAATCATCAACATATTTTGGAGTCTTATCCTCCCGCAAGGTGAAATGCACGTCATCGATCCACGTTGGCCACTGCCCTCTTTTCGCACCTAGACTCGCAGCCAGTAGCCCACGGAGCGCGCTGAGCGTAGGGCGAGGCTCAGTACGGACAAAATTTCCCGATACAGCCAGACCCGCCCACGACTGGAGGGGTCCCGCAAGACGGATATAGGTGGAACTAGGCATCGAGAATCCACTCCACAACCTGGGTAATGAAGTCATCGAGAGAGACGGGCGAGAGGTGTCCTAGTTTGCCGTCAAGATCCTTGTGCGTGCCGGACAGTACTTCAACAGGGCCAAAGTTGGCAGGGTCAAAGAAACGAGCTTGTTGGTACTGTTCCGCCAAAGCTTCAATTGAAGGAACGAGAAAACCACCATCGCCCTGTGGAGTAACTGGCTGTTCAAAGTCATATGCGACGCGGGAACGCTGTTCTTCCGCGAAGACAACAGCTGGGAGCGTGTAAGGTGCGGTACTGTTTTCTTTACCTCGTGGCTGGCCGTAGACGATAGCACGAAGTAGTTCGCTGAGGTTTTGCGCAGCGTCTTCAGAGTCAAACCCGGTCCAGCTTTCTTTTAGCTGCACTTTGTCAATCGTTACGGTCCGATAGAAGATGCCGCTGGTGTATTGGCTAACTCCTAGGAACGTCGCTCCGGAGTCATTGTTACGCTCACGGATGTCATCGACCGTGGAGAAATAATCGGTGTCGATGGTAGCGGCGTGGGTAGTAATTGCCGGAGAAACACTGATTGCGGCTTCGGTGTTGCTGGTTGGGGCGTTGGCGAACATACGGCCAAATGCGGCGATTGCCAGGGATCCCGTCTTAGTGCCGTTAATGAAGCCTGAGTCCTCAGACTCTTGGTTACCAGCGATCTTTGTTGCTGCTGTGAGGAGTTCCTCACCAGACAACCATGTCGAACGGTCAGATTCTCCCTCAGAAGCCGTTGCTTTGGTCAACGTGCCAATAATCTTCTTGGCTTCCTTTAGTGCAGCTTTCTGATCCAGTTCTGGGTTTAGCTCTACAGCTTTTGTGACAATCTCATCTGCCAACTTGCCAGATCGGATGGAAAAGTTGCCGGAAGCATCTTCGTAGCGCAGGCGGACGCCGCGCTTGATGGACTGCGAGGAGTGCAGGGCACGGAGAACTCCACCATGCATCGTGCGCTTTGGAACGCCGGTGTCGTCGCGATTGAGGTTGGAGAATGGAATGCTGGACAGGATATTGATAGTGAGGTGACGCGACATGGGAAAAATCCTTTCGAAGGTTGTGGTTTAGGAAGAAGCGGAGGTGGAAAAACCGGAGTAGTAGTTCTGGAGCACGCTGCGGCGAACGCGTTGTGAGCTTTCTGTGAAGCTATTGCCCCATCGAAAGAAAATCCGGAAAAGGTCATACACAGGTAGCGGAGGTGTGTCCTTCGTGTTCCCTGCTAGTGCGGCGATACGACGAATAGTAGTGATAGCTTCATCCACGTTTTGCGTATGTAATGAGACGAGCCTGCTGGCTACAGCATCCGGATGGCGAGGATCTAGCGTTTCTTGTTCTGGAGCCAATTTGCGAGAGATGAGGTTGCACCATTGTCCGAGTGATCGGAAACCCGTTTCTTGGGAATCAATGTGCGGTACCGCATCGAATTCCGCAACCAGAGCTGCGAGGCGAAGCGCTACTGTGCGGGTGGTGGGGCTGGCATCGGCAGGCAAAAGAGGAAGAATGAATGGATAGGCGTAGTGCTCCGTAGACTGCGAATTACCGCGGCGAAGGAAAGCACGGGTGCGGCGCCATTCACTGCCGGAATGGGAAGTGGGTTTGTCGTGGTAATTACGCACAGATTGAGTCAGCCAGGTCAAAAGTGGCTGCCATTCTGGCGTAGATTGTGTGTGATTCATCCTTTTCCTTAGAAATTAGGTGGTGGGGGCGTCGGGGTCTTCGGCAACAAAATCCTTGATGTGCCGTCTTACCCAGTACTCGACCCCGGCTCGAACGTGGGCAATCCGTGCGGGCTCTTGACCAAAATGTGGTTGTGTGACTGAATCAAAAGCGGCCATGGAAGCGGTGTGTAGCCCGGTACGCAGCTCCGGGGAAGCGATGAACTCGCTCTTGGCTGAACGGCACTCTTTGAGCAGCAAAGAGAAATTGTGGGACATATTGCGCCAAAAGGCTTCGCTTACATCTCCGCGGCTGGATTCCAAAAAATCCAAAACTAGCGGTACTTTACCGCCTGCACGCTCGTTAGCGTTTTCTCGGCGGAATGGGCGGATTACGGTGCTATGAAGCTTGTCGATGCAGTTTGCACCAAGCCTGATATCAGCTTGCACATCAGGATTGGTGTCGTGGGCCCACTCTTCATCACGAGGGAAGAATACTTCGGAAGCTCGAATATTGGGGCTAGAAGCGGTACCCTCCATGCGGTGCCGGATGAACACTAGGCGTGCTTCAGCTGTTGGAGCTGTTGGAGGAAGTATGTGGGATGAGCTGGCCTTTTCAAACTCCGCGGTTTTATTTTGTGCAGCCCAGTTGATGGCCAAAGCGGTAGCATCTTTACCCAGATCTAGACGCTGAAGTTTTAGCTCTTTGCCATTATTGATGTACAGGTAGAACGGGTCTTTTTGATTGCGCAGCGTCCACCAATCTTTTTGCTGATCTTTGCTGCCCATCTCGGTAAGGAACCATTCAGGCGGTACACCGCCGGTGCGGACACCAACAAGCTCTGATGCTTCCCAGGCGGTAGCAGGGGAATTAGAAGTCCACGTGGCCGACCATAGCGGGTGAACTATCCCGTCGTGGCGCGAGTACGCGCAGGTGCGGTCAGCCCATGCGGGAAGGCCTGTGCCCTTGACCCATGACTGTGGAATTGCCATCAGCAAGGTTTCTAGTAATGAACGCCCATGCCACAGCACTTCTGTTGCCGAATTCTCAGTACCAACAAAACGCATCGCCGGGGAACCAGAAACGCATTTGTCACCGCAGTACGCATTGTTGCCTGCTACGGATAGGTGATGATAAGTCACGAGCCACATCACTGCATCTTCTAGAGATAACCGTTCCTGGCTAGCGGTGAGAAGGTTGGCAAAGTCTTCCGACTCATTGGGTGGCATAGCCGGTGACAGTTTCTTGACTGGATGAGTCCCGGGGCCAACATAAGTTGCTTTGTCCTTGGGATTGGACGTGTTAACTGCCGGTCGTTGCATGAATGGGAATTGCGCGTCGTGCAAGTAAGCACCAGCGCTGAGCTCTTCGAGAGCCTTATCAACGGCCGCTTCAGATAGTCCGAGATTGAGTAATTCGGCAGGGGTTTTGGCTTCGTGCTGTAGTACTACTGCAGTAATGCCTGCCAAAAGTCGAACCTGAGAGCTGAAATGAAAACCGGGTTGCGAAGAAGTGATATCGAAATCGTGTTTGTGGGCTCTAAGGAGTGCATCACGTACGCTTAGCCGACCATGTGATGTCGGCAGAAATTCGACATCTGTTAGGCAATTGATGTTTGGACTCTCTGATGTCATCGAGACCTTCTTTCTTCAGTGCGAGCCTAAAATTCACTTTAGTGCGCAGGTAATTTGAGTATAGGAAAATTTCCCAGGATTTTTCATCCAACTAAATTAGATAGTTGGCGCTTCTATCGAGTTGGTGAAAGCGGCTAGCGCGGTGCGCTAGACGGAGTGTCTTTAGTGAATGTGCTGGAATAGGAGTCATACTGGTGACGATAGTCTTTGGCCTGGACACGTCTAGCTGATATTCGGATGATTGTTCGATCGTTGAGGTGAGCGCCGACACTAGAATTGGCTGTCCGTCCTGCCTTCTGACTGCGTCCTTTTAGCGGTGAAAACGGCGAAAGCCCTCGTCATCCCCTAGAAAATGACGGTGTTTCCGTCTGTGGGGAGACGAGGGCTGGTGCTTGCCCGTGGCCTAGTGGCGGGGCGTCGGCTAGCGCATTAGGCGAACTGCTTGATGAGGTCTTGCAGAGCCTTGAAGTCGAACTTGACCAGGCCAAGGGCCTGAGCTGCAGCGGTGATGATGCCGAAGATGAGGGCCATCACGCCGGCGCCAGCCAGGCCAGCGCCTGCAGAAGAGGAGCCGTTGGAGGAACCGCCGTTAGATGGCTTGTTGTCGGTATCGCCGGGGTTGTCGGTGTCGTCTTCAGCGGTGTTGAACCACCACTCGTCCAGGGCCAGCTTGGCCACGGTGGTGTTGTCGATGTACTCGCCGCGGACTGGGTCGGTGCCAGAAACCTTAGCCTGGATATCTTCGGAGCCGGCGCCCTTGAAGAAGAACGGTACTACCTGGTTGGTGTGGTTGGTGGAGTACCACTCGTGGGTTGGAGCGGTGCCCTTGGTGCCGGTCTGTGGCTTCCAAGCGTCGGTCTCATCCTCGCCGGAGAGGTAACCAGTCTCGTGGTCAGCGGTGACAATCAGCAGGGTTTCCTCCCAAGAGGAGTTCTTCTCAACCCAGGCGATGGCGGCGTCGACAGCCGCGTTGAAGTCCTGGACCTCTTCGATGTCGCGGCCGGTCTGGTTAGCGTGGCCGGACCAGTCGATGGCGCCGCCTTCAATCATGAGGGAGAAGCCGTCCTCGTCCTGGCCCAGGGCGTTGAGTGCGCCGTTGGTCATGGTCGGCAGGTCGACGATGTCGTTCTTCGGGTCGGTGCCTGGCTCCTTCGCCTTGGCATCGCCGGAGCGGTTCTGCTGCAGGGTGGTAGCAACTGGTGCCAGGCCGAAGTACTTCTTACCCTCTTCGACGTTGCCAGCAGCTAGGGACTCAAAGCCGGCGGTGTTATCGGTGAACTCCCAGCCCTTCGAGCCGTCGCGAAGCGCAGCGAGGTTCTCCTTGGAGATGTAGGAGTAGTCCTCGGAACCGGCAGCAACCTTCTGAGCGTCGTCGTTGTACTCAGGGTGGCCCGCGCCCATGATGACGGAGAGATCGGAGTTGATCATGGAATCGCCGATCTCCAGGTAGTTGTTGCGGTTCTTGTTGTGCGCCGCGAACGCGGCTGGGGTGGCGTGGTCAAACGGTACGGAGGTGACAACACCAGCGGACTAGCCCTCGCGGATGGCGCGCTCGGAGAGGTTTTCCATCTCGTGGCCGTAGGAAGAGACGCCCAGGGTGCCATTATCAACCTTGGAGCCGGTGGCCATTGCGGTGCCGGCCGCAGCAGAGTCGGTAGGGCCTTGCTTGATGTACTCGTGGTCAGACCATGCCTTGGCTGGGTCGTAGGAGCCGCCGTGCGGGAAGGTGGTCATGGACAGACGGTTAAAGTCCTCGAATGCCTGGACAGACTCGCCCTCGAGCTCCTTGGCGGTGTCAGCACCGAATGCGCCTTCAACCAGGTACTTAGACTGGCCGGACTCGTAGAGATTGTTGGAGGCGATGTGGCCGTAGCCCATACCGTCACCAATCATGTAGATGACATTTTTCGGGCCAGAAGCAGCGGCGTGTGCCGGGGCGATAAGGCCAGTGGTCAGGGCGGTAGTGGCTACTGCGGCCACGCTAACGCGCAGGGCGCGAGAGAAGTTGCGCATGAGAGAGCTTTCTATGTTTAAGGTCTTAGGGACTTTAAAGAGAGATAGGAATAGAAAGAGGCAAGTTCCAAAAGTGAGAGTGGAATCAACCGCGCATAAATCTAGGCAGGCGGAGTAACAGCGGGACCACGCACGGGTTAATAAGAATCGAACTTTGAGGGGAACTCTTTTGAACGTCAATTACCCACTACGGCGTTCAGCCGTAGGCACGAGCACAGATTAGAATCCCTCTCATGACTGAAAATGCAGCTGCGACGTTGCCGCCATGCCCTGAATGTTCCTCCGAATACACCTACGAGATGCCGCCGCTCATCGTCTGCCCGGAGTGCGCGCACGAGTTCGAAGCCACCGCCGCTGGTGCGGACACCGACTCCGCTGAGCCCCAGGTAATCGTTGATTCTGTGGGCAACGCGCTTGTCGACGGCGACACAGTCACCGTCACCAAGACCCTCAAGGTCAAGGGTGCGCAGCAGCCGTTGAAGTCCGGCACCAAGGTCCGCGGCGTCCGACTGAACTTTGATGCTGGAACGGGCCAGGAAGACCACAACATCGACTGCAAGATCGATGGCTTTGGCGCCATGACGTTGAAGCCGGCGGTGGTCAAGAAGGTCTAGAGGGGTTTGCCCGAAAGTGATATCGTTACTGATATCAACGGGAAGGTGGGCAGTGCGATGGCCTCATTGGTAGTAAGAAACCTTGACGACGCGGTAAAAGAAGCGCTCGTGGCTCGTGCGCGGGACAATGGCCGTTCAATGGAAGCGGAGGTGCGCGCCATTCTTATTGACGTTGTGCAACCGAAGAACATTGGGATTGCTCTTTATGAAGCAAGCAGAGATGCCGCGGTTGAATTGGAAACTCCACCACGTGATGATGAAGCGCGGGCGGTGCTTTTTAAATGATCGTACTGGACACAAATGTCGTATCTGAGGTGCTTAAACCGCTTCCGGATGACAAAGTGTTGAGTTGGGTGAAAAGCATCGAGGCCCGTACATTTGTCACTGCCATGACTGTTTCGGAGCTTTATGCTGGCGTGGCTATCTTGCCAGAGGGAAGGAAGAAGGCCACGTTGCGCACGGTCTTAGATCGTGTCCTTGGTATGTACCCAATTCTTTCCTTTGACTTTTTGGCTGCACAGGAATACGCCGAAGTCGTTTCCAGGCGGAGGCAGTCCGGGCAGCCAATTTCTACTGTCGATGCGCAGATAACAGCAGTATGCCGAGCCCATAATGCTGAATGCGCCACCCGTAATGTCAAGGATTTTGAGAATACTGGAGTCCGTCTCATTAACCCATGGGATTAGTCAAGGTGACGCAGGTTACCGGAATGATTACGGGCAAAGACAGCGCTGCGGACAGCGTCCGACGGCGCGCGGTCGGAGTGGAGGCCGCGCGATACATCGGAGCGGCCGAATAGATTGAAGTTTTATCCGCCCTGACGTGCTCCGGAGCTTGTTAGGGCGCTAGACTGTGGAGCCATGACTAACCCGAGTGATTCCACCGCGCACCGCTATACCCCGGAGCTTGCGGCCCAGATCGAGTCGACCTGGCAGCAGTACTGGAAAGACAATGGCACGTTTAACGCGCCGAACCCCGTCGGCGAGTTAGCCACGGAGGGCGCGGGCGCCCTTCCGAAGGAAAAGCTCAACATCCAGGACATGTTCCCGTACCCATCCGGCGCAGGCCTGCATGTCGGCCACCCGCTGGGCTATATCGCCACCGATACCTATGCCCGCTACAACCGCATGCTGGGCAAGAACGTCCTGCACACCCTGGGTTATGACGCCTTCGGCTTGCCGGCCGAGCAGTACGCCATCCAGACCGGTACCCACCCGCGCACCACCACGATGGCCAACATCGAGAACATGCGCCGGCAGCTAGGCCTGCTGGGCTTGGGCCACGATCCGCGCCGCTCCGTGGCGTCGACGGACCCAGAGTTCTACAAGTGGACTCAGTGGATCTTCCTGCAGATTTACAACTCCTGGTTCGACGAGGAGCAGCAGAAGGCGCGCCCAATGTCTGAGCTCGTAAAGGAGCTCGAGGTAGGAAAGCGCAAGACCAAGGATGGCCGTTACTACTCCGATCTGACTGCAGCCGAACAGGCCGCAGCCCTGGACGAGTTCCGTTTGGTCTACCTGTCTAACTCCACCGTCAACTGGTGCCCTGGCCTGGGTACCGTGCTGGCAAACGAGGAGGTCACGGCAGAGGGTAAGTCCGAACGCGGCAACTTCCCGGTCTTCCGCAAGAACCTGTCTCAGTGGATGATGCGCATTACCGCTTACTCCGATCGTCTGCTGGACGATCTGGAGCTTCTGGATTGGCCGGAGAAGGTCAAGTCCATGCAGCGCAATTGGATTGGTCGCTCCCGCGGCGCCGAGGTGGACTTCACCGCTGAGGGCCACAAGATCACCGTCTTCACCACTCGCCCTGACACCCTGTTCGGCGCTGAGTACGTGGTGCTGGCTCCAGAGCACGAGCTTGTCGACGCCCTGCTCTCCCCCGTCCCGTATGACGACGACGTCGACAGCCGCTGGACCTTTGGCCACGATGATCCGAAGGAGGCCGTGGAGGCCTACCGTGAGTCCATCGCCGCAAAGTCTGACCTAGAGCGCCAGGAGAACAAGGAAAAGACCGGCGTCTTCTTGGGCACCTATGCGGTTAACCCGGTCAACGGCAAGCAGGTTCCGATCTTTATTGCTGACTATGTTCTGACCGGCTACGGCACCGGCGCCATCATGGCGGTTCCGGCGCACGATACGCGTGACTACGAGTTCGCCACCGAATTTGGCCTGCCAATTATGGAGGTTGTCTCTGGTGGTGACATCAGCAAGGAAGCGTTTACTGAGTCCGGCAAGGCCGTTAACTCCGCTAACGAATCCATTGACCTGAACGGCAAGTCCAAGGAAGACGCAATCGCGGCCATCATCCCGTGGCTGGAGGAGCAGGGCATCGGCCGCGAAAAGATCCAGTACAAGCTGCGCGACTGGCTGTTTGCACGCCAGCGTTACTGGGGCGAGCCCTTCCCCATCGTCTATGACGCTGAAGGTCAGGCTCACCCGCTGCCAGAGTCCATGCTGCCGGTCGAACTGCCGGAGGTAGAAGACTACAAGCCGGTCTCCTTCGACCCAGACGATTCCGATTCCTCCCCGCAGCCGCCGCTGGCCAAGGCCCGCGAATGGGTTGAGGTAGAACTCGACCTCGGCCAGGGCACCCAGACGTATTATCGAGATACCAACGTCATGCCGCAGTGGGCAGGTTCTTCCTGGTACCAGCTGCGCTACATCGACCCGCAGAATTCGGAGGAATTCTGCAGCTTGGAGAACGAGCGTTACTGGACCGGCCCTCGTCCTGAGGAGCACGGCGCTGGCGATCCAGGCGGCGTGGACCTCTACGTCGGCGGCGTCGAGCACGCGGTGTTGCACCTGCTCTACGCCCGTTTCTGGCACAAGGTCCTCTTCGACCTCGGCCACGTTTCCTCCAAGGAGCCGTACCGCCGCCTGTTCAACCAGGGCTACATCCAGGCCTATGCCTACACCGATTCCCGTGGCGTTTACGTCCCGGCTGCCGAGGTGGAGGAAAAGGACGGCAAGTTCTACTACAACGGTGAAGAGGTCAACCAGGAGTACGGCAAGATGGGCAAGTCCCTGAAGAATGCCGTGGCTCCGGATGACATCTGCCGCGACTACGGTGCCGATACCCTGCGCGTTTATGAGATGTCCATGGGTCCGCTGGATACCTCCCGCCCGTGGGCAACCAAGGACGTCGTCGGTTCCCAGCGCTTCCTGCAGCGTCTGTGGCGTCTGGCTGTAGACGAGACGACCGGAGAGCTTGCTACTAGCGACGCCGAGCTCACCGAGGATGATCTCAAGGCCCTGCACCGCTCCATCGCCGGTGTGCGTGATGATTACGAGAACCTGCGTCTGAACACCGTGGTGGCTAAGCTCATCGAGTACGTCAACTACCTGACGCGCACCTACGGCAACTCTGCCGAAGGCGCTCCGCGTGCTGCGGTTGAGCCGATTGCGCAGTTGGTCTCCCCGATTGCTCCGCACATCGCGGAGGAGCTGTGGAAGCGCTTCGGCCACACCGAGACCATCACCTACTCCTCCTTCCCCACCTTCGAGGAGAAGTACCTGGTAGATGACGAGATTGAGATTCCAGTCCAGATCAACGGCAAGGTCAAGGCGCGCGTCAACGTGCCTGCCGACGCCGACGAGGACACCGTGGTTTCCGCCGCGCTTGCCGACGCCCGCATCGTCGAGCTGACCGAGGGCAAGAACGTAGTCAAGAAGATCTACGTCCCTGGCCGCATGGTCAACCTGGTGGTTAAGTAAGCGCTAAATCATCACAAACAGAGGGCCTGCGCCACATCAAGGGGCAGGCCCTCTCCCCTATTTGTGCTGCTTGTCGAGGCCACGAGCTGCACGCTCACAGGTGGTCCTTTCCAGTTTCGGGGCCATGCCGCAGGGCATGTTCGCGCCATTGGGTGATATCCCAGCCGATGAAAGGTTTCAAAGGCATAACGAAATACTACGTGCGCTAGTAGACACGGGGGTTTCGCGGTAAATCATAAAGCATGAATCCAAACCAAGAGCTGCTCAGGGACGCTTTGCGCCGGCTCGACATTGCCGAGCAAGCACTTAGCGACGCCCGCGCCAGCCTCCGCGATTTCGAACGTCAGACGGCCGGCGTGCCCGAGGTGCAGCCAATTTCCACCCCACCCCAGCAGGCCCCTGCGCCACCTCCAGTGCAGCAGCAAGCGCAACCGGCGGCGCAGCCCCAGCCGCACGCGGCACCGCCTCCCTACTCGCGGCAGGCCCCGCGGCCGCGTACCCCGCGGGACCGCGAGAAGACGCTCATCAGTGCGGTTGCTATTGGTGGCACCGTCATCACCCTGGCGGGCGTGGCCTTCCTTGTGGGACTTGCCATTCAGGCGGGCCTGCTGGGGCCAGTGGGCCGCGTCGTTCTGGCCTATATCGTTGCTGCTGCGCTGCTCGGCGCGGGCTGGTGGTTCCGCAACAAAGCCGCCCCGGCGGGTGTTACTGCCTTGGTGGCCACTTCCCTATTTGCGGCGCTGGCCACGACGTTCCTGGTGGTCACGTGGCTCGGGTGGTGGCCGGTGTGGCTGGGCGCGGTGCTCATGGCGCTCATTTACGGCGGATTCGTGGGTTATGCCCACCGTTTCCGTCAGGGCTCATTCACACAAGAGTGGATGGCCGCAGGCGCAGGCATCGCCGCACTCTCCTACCCCAGCGCAGTGGCACCCGCGCACGTCGGCGGTGCCATGCTCGTTGTCGTGATCCCGTTGGTTACCGCCACCTACAGCGTCTTGTGCCGCAGTGAGCGCATGGCCGAGGTGCTGCGCGCTATCGCTGGCATCGGGCTTGCCGTGGTCATGACGGAAGTCGCCGCCCGCAGCACCCTCTTCAGTCTGCCCTCGTTGTGGATCGCCATCGTGTGCAGCCTGCTCGCCATCGCGGCTGTGGCCATAGTGGTCTACTTCCCCACCGCCAAGGCGGAATTTGGCTTTGCGTTCTTGGGGCTGCTCGCCCCGGGCTTCCTGCTGGTCACTGCCCTCATTCGCGCGGACACCATCCTCGCCGAGTGGATGGCCGTTGCTGCCCTGGCTGTCATCGTGGGTATCGCCTGGCTTGGCAACTCCGTCATCAGGGATTACGCACTTGGGGCTATCCCCGTGGTCTATGCTTTGGTCATGCTGAACACCATGGCGGGCTGGACTGGCACAGCCCCCACAGGGACCAAGGCTGTAGTCCTGACGTTTGTCCTAAGCGGGCTCTTCTTCGCAGCATTCGTGCTGCTCTTCCAAGCGATGCGCAATGCTTTCGTCCTGGCTGCCTGGTTCCTGGGTTCGCTCATAGTGCTCTCCCCTCTTCTCGGCGGTGTGCTCTTTGATCCGCCTGCCCTCTCTGGCATGGAGCCACTTGCCGAGGGCATCGTCCTCACCGTGGCTCTCATCGCGGGCTACCTGTTGCGCCAGCGTATCCCCCACTACGAGCGCCGCGAAGTTGCAGCCGCACTGCTACTCTTTGTACTCCTGCTCAGTCTTCTTGCCGCGGTAGGCACAATCGCCTCGGCAGCCGCCATCGTGGCGGGAGCCGCGGGCCTCAAGACTGCCTACCTGGCTTCGCACGCTCTGGTTTCTGTGGCGTGGATGGTCCTTGCTGCCCGCCTGCTTCTTGCCGCGGACCAGCGCTTTACCGCCATCGGCGTGCTGCTTGCCATTGTGGCGGTGGCCAAGCTGACCTTCTTCGATCTCGCGGCCACAAGCGGTATCTTCCGCGCGCTCGCATTCCTGCTCAGCGGCATTATCTTGCTGACCATCGCGGTGCGTCGCCGCGGCGTCGACAAGCCGCGCCGCGAACAGGCCTAGGCCTCGTCCCAGAAAGGAGTAGCGCAGACCGCCACGGCGTCGATTGTCGCGTGCGCGGGCGGTTCTTCCTCGAAGACCACCGCAAACCCGGCCACTTGGCCCACCCAGAATTCATTTTCGGTGAGCTCATGCACGTGCTTCGCGACGTCCTTTACCTCACCCGTCACCCGCACCCGCGGCGTGAGCATGCTGGGCTTGTAATTGCTGTAGAAGCGTTCCGTGTCGGGGGCCTCGAAATCCTCGATAGCGTGGTGACCTGCGGGTTCCACGTGCGTGGCCAGGAGTGCGGGGTACAGTGTGCCCTGCAAAGCCTCGCCACCGGCAGGGTTGCCGGCAGGGAGGGAAAAGGGGGCGTCGACAAGCGCGGCGAAGCGCTTACCTGCAGTTTCTACCACCGCGATGAAAGGAGTGGCCCTGTAGATGGTGCCCTCCTGGGCCGGGCTGCGGTAGGTGACCACGGCGGTCTGCTCATCCTCGTAGGTCATCGCAGTGATGCAGATGCCTGAAGGATCGTGGTGATAGAGGACCTCGTCAAACGCGGGGTCCTCATGGGAGCGCGCGACCTCGTGGAGCTCGTCGACGGTTTCCAAAAAGATGTCCATGATGGGCCATCTTAGCTGCGCGCGAGAGCCTCGCCTACGCGCTTGCCAGAATGGATGCAGCCGCCCAGGAACGTGCCCTCGAGCGCGTTCTTGCCATGCATGCCACCGCCGCCGAAGCCGGACGCCTCGCCGCAGGCATACAGGCCGGTCAGGACGGTTCCGTCGGGATTGAGGCAGGCGCCGTCGAGGTTGGTTTCGATGCCGCCCAGCGTCTTGCGGGTGAGCACCTTGAGGCGCACCGCGATGAGCGGGCCCTTGTCGAGCAAGCGATGCGGGGCCGCGCAGCGAATCAACTTGTCGCCCAAGAAACCGCGAGCGATGCGGATGTAGTTGACCTGAGCGTCCTTGGAGAACGGGTTGTCGAGCTGCGCGTCGCGATCCTCAATGATCTTGCGCAGTTGGTCCACATCAATCTTGGGTGAACCCTCTGGACTGATGGAATTCATGCCTTTGACCAGGTCTTCTAGGCTATCTTCGACAACCCAGTCGATGCCGTTGTCCATGAAAGCCTTGATGGCCACATGGGTGCCTGGGCCGAGCTTGCCGGCCAGCTTCTTGAACTCCTTGTCTGTGAGATCGGGGTTCTGCTCGGAGCCGGAGAAGATGAACTCTTTGTCCGCAATCTCCTGGTTAAGCACGAACCAGGAGTAGCCATGTCCGGTGTTGGTGATGTGCGACAGTGCGGCGAGGTTATCCGAACCAGGGAAGAGGTTGGTGGGCAGGCGATTGCCTTCCGCGTCGAGCCACAGGCTGGATGGGCCTGGGATGATGCGGATGCCATGCTCTGGCCAGATGGAATCCCAGTTGCTCATGCCCTCGGGGTAGGCCCACATGCGGTCCTGGTTGACGAGGTTGGCGCCGGCCTTGCTGGCGATGTCGATTCCGCGGCCGTCGACATGCGCGGGAACACCCCTGACCAGCTCCTCTGGGCATTTACCCCAGCGCTCAGTGGGCCACATGGTGCGCACTTTCTCAAGGTTTCCGCCGATGCCGCCGGTGGCAATCACCACGGCCTGGCCACGGAGCTCAAATTGCTTGACGACGTCCCTTCCGCTCGCCTCACCACGCACTTGGTCGGTGGGCGCCAGGACCGAGCCCTTCACGCCGACGACGCGCCGTGCGCTCCCGTTCCCCTCGGTGATGAGCTCGTCCACGCGGTGGCGGAAGTGGAATTCCACCTTGCCTTCCTTCTCGGCCTTCTCAAGAGGTTCACGGAAGACATGGACTACCTCAGGGCCGGTGCCCCAGGTGAGATGGAAGCGGGGGACTGAATTGCCGTGCCCGGAGGCGTCGCCCGAGCCGCGCTCTGCCCAGCCAATGGTGGGCAGCACGTTAAGTCCCAGCTTCTTGAGGTAAGAGCGCTTTTCATTTGCAGCGAAGCGAACGTACTCGCGGCCCCACTTACGGGGCCAGTAGTCGTGGGAGTCTTCGGTGGTGACTTCGTCGTAGTCGGCGGAGTTGGCCCAGTCGCGCCAGGCCAGCTCCTCGGAGTCTTTCACGCGCATGAGCTTTTGCTCAGGGGAGCCGACGTAAAACAGGCCGCCAAGTGACCAAAAGGCCTGTCCACCGAGGTTATTGCGGTTTTCCTGCTCGAGGAAGATGACGTGCTTGCCGCCTTTGATGGCCTCGTAACCTGCGACCATTCCTGCCAGCCCAGCGCCGACGATAATGACTGAGTTCTCTTTCATACACAAAAGCATACGGCAGGAATGTGACCTGTGACGCAGTCTCTTTAATTGTGGCGGCAATGACGCCTATTCGTATTACTGCTGCGCGTAGATGGTGTCGACTTTCTCCACCAGGGTCAGGACGTCGTAGGACGCAACCAGCTCGTCGTGCTGGTTGTAGAGGGCAGCATCCCAGCAGACCTCGCCATAATCGTCGGTCACGCGCGGGGTGATGCGCTTGGCGGTGAGCTCGATGCGGATGGAATCGTCGTAGGTGACAGGGTTGATAAAACGCAGGTTCTCTAGCCCGTAGTTTGCCAGAACGGGACCCGGCGCCGGCTCCACGAAAAGGCCTGCGGCCCAGGAGACCAGGAGGTAGCCGTGTGCGACGCGGCGTGGGAAGAAGGGGTTCGCGGTGGCGGCCTCTTCGTCGGTGTGGGCGTAAAAAGTATCGCCGGTTTCGTTGGCGAAGGCCGTGATGTCTTCCAAGGTGACCTTGCGCAGATCGGAAGCGAATTGGTCGCCGACCTTGAGCGTTGCCAGATCCTTGCGGAAAGGATGTGTGCCGGTGCCTGCCTCCACATCGGCGCGGGTCACGCGGTTAACGGCCGCGCCACGGTGCCACTGGCCGGTAATTGCCGTGAGGTGGTCTGGGGTGCCCTGGATGGCGGTGCGCTGCATGAAGTGCTTGATGCCGCGCACGCCGCCGAGCTCCTCGCCGCCGCCGGCGCGGCCCGGGCCGCCGTGGACTAGGTGCGGCAGGGGAGAGCCGTGGCCGGTTGAGGTCTTGGCGTCGTCGCGGTCGAGGAAATGCAGGCGGCCGTGGTGAGCGGCGATACCGCGTCCGAGCTGGGCAGTTAGCTCTGGGTCGTGGGTTACGACGGATGCGACCAGTGAGCCTGCACCCAGGGCCGCCAATTCGATGGCCTCCTCAGGGGTCTCGTAGCCGATGAAGGAGACCACCGGGCCGAAGGCCTCGGTGTTATGCACGGCTGGGGTGCGAGAATCTGCAAAGCGCAGAATCGTCGGTGCGAAGAATGCGCCTTCGAGCTCGTCGGGGCCGCCGCAGATGAGCTCGCCGCCGGCGTCGACAAGCGTGCGCACTGCAGTGGCGACGTCCTCGCGCTGCTCAACGGAGACCAGCGGACCCATGGTGGCGTTAGTGTCGCGCGGATCGCCTGGTACGACCTTCGCCTCGAGGCGTGCCTTCAGCGCTGCGATGACGGGATCGACGAGGTTCTGCGGCACGATAGCGCGGCGGATGGCGGTACATTTCTGCCCAGCCTTGGCGGTCATCTCGCCGAAGACGGCCTTGACGTAGGCTTCGAACTCGGGGGAGTCCTCGGTGACGTCGGTGCCTAGGATGGCCGCGTTCAGGGAATCGGCCTCGGCGCTGAACTGGATGCCGCCCTCCACGACGTTGCGGTGGCTGCGCAACGCGTGTGTGGTGGCTGCGGAACCGGTGAAGGCCACGTGATCGCGGTAATCGAGGTGATCCAGCAAATCGCGCGCGGAACCGGAGATGAGCTGCAGGGATCCCTCGGGGAGGATGCCGGAATCCAGCATGAGGCGGACGCAGGCCTCGGTGACGTAACCGGTAGGGGTGGCTGGCTTCACGATGGAGGGTACGCCCGCGATGAAAGCCGGCGCGAACTTCTCGAGCATGCCCCAGACCGGGAAGTTGAAGGCGTTAATTTGCACGGCCACGCCCGGAATCGAGGTGTAGATGTGCTGGCCAATGAACGATCCGTCCTTGGAGAAGACCTCAGCCTCGCCGTCGGGGATGACGGTGGAGTTAGGCAGCTCGCGACGTCCCTTCGAAGAGAAGGTGAACATGGTGGAGATGCCGCCGTCGACGTCGACGAAGTTATCGCGCTTGTTGGCACCGGTTTTGTGCGCGAGCTCGTTGAGCTCATCACGGTGCTCCTGCAGGTAAAGCGCCAGTTCCTTGAGCTTGATGGCGCGCTCGTGGAAGGTAAGCGCCTGCAGGCCCATACGGCCGGTGGTGCGGGCATAATCGACGGCCGCGGCAATATTGAGGCCCTCTGCGCTCACGCGAGCGACCAGCTCGCCGGTGGATGCATCGTGAACATCGGTGATCTTGCTGGGGTTGTCAGGCGTGACCCACTGCCCGGCGAGGAAGCTGGGGACAAGCTGCGCGGTGTTCTCGTTTGTCATTGCGGGAATCGTTCCTTTCGCGAGTAACTGATCGTTCGGTCAGTAATTTAAGTTAGTATAATCCACATCACATCGCGAGGAGGGAGAACCATGCAGCAATGGCAAATTGTGCTCGGTGAGCTAGACAAGAAAATGGGCGTTGAGGTGCTCGAACAGTCGCCGGAGAAAGTTGTGGCCACCATGCCGGTGGAGGGGAATACGCAGTCCTTCGGCATCTTGCACGGCGGTGCGATGGTGTGCCTAGCCGAGGCCGTGGGCAGCTGGGCGGCCGTCATCCATGCTTCGACGCAGGGCAAGGTAGCTGTGGGCGTGGACATCAACGCCACGCATCACTCTTCCGGGCGCGCCGGGTTGGTTACCGCTACTGCGACGGCCATTAAGTTGGGGCGCACGCTGTGTAGCCACGAGGTCGTGATTACCGACGAAGCCGGCAAGCGCCTGTGCACCGCGCGAATCACGAACGCATTGGTGGAAAGAAGCTAGGTTAGCCGCCCCAGATGCCAAATCGACGCATGTTGGCTGCCTGAATGGGCCACGATTTGGCATCTAGGCAGGCGTGAGCGCCTCCACCGCTTCAAGCTGCACACCCCGCCCGCCGGTGCTAGCTTCCAATTGGGGGAGATAATCATGCACAAGGGCTTAGTGTCGGGGCTGACGAAGAGCCAACTGGCCACGCACATCAAACACGGGCGCGTCACCAAGATTGCGCGGGGACTCAACGTCTGGGGCAGGCCCACGCCGCTGGAAGTGCTCTGGGCGGTCCAACAGCGATACCCGCAGGCCGTCGCCACTGGGCGGACAGCTGCGCAGTTGTATCTGAAGCGCGAGGTGACACTGCCATTAGAACTCGCCGCACCGAAGCGTCTGCCAGCATCTACGTACTATTCCGCGCGGCGAAGCGTGCGGGAGCAGACGCGCGACGTGCTGGGCTGCTCCGTGCAGAATCCGCTGTTGGCCCTCGAACAGATTGACTGGGGCTGCGGCATCGAGCTCTGTGAGGCGCTTTATGCCGGACATCGCGGGCGCGAGAAGCTCGAGGCAGACCGGGCTGAAATATCCAGCCTGCCCGCCCGAGCGCAGGAGCTGTTGAGGTCCGCCGTATTGTTCACCGACTCCAGCGCGGAGATTGCGGTTGCACGCGCACTCCAGCAGGCAGGGTTGAAAATTGAATGCAACGTGTTCATCGGCGTGCATCGCTGGGACATCGTGATTCCCTCACGCAAGATAGCCATCGAGATTAACGGGCTGCAGTTCCATTCCGAGTTGGGCGTGTGGATTCGCGATCACTGGAAGAACAACGAAGCCGTATTAAGAGGTTGGCGGACTTTGCGCTACACCGGTCATTGCGTGGCGCATCACCTAGATTACATCGTGGAGCAGGTAGCGCAGCCGCCCAATTGGTCGCGGCGTTTCTATTCCTTCGTTCACCTCTGGCACAAGGCGCTGCTGCCTAAACCATGGGAGGAATACGCGCTGCCGCCAGAGCCGGAGTGGGTACACGAAATATCGCCCTAAATGCCAAATCTGCGCTTTACGACGTCGCGATTTCGCTCCGATTTGGCATCTAGGGCGGCGGAACTTAAAGGCGCTAGCTGTAGTCGTAAAACCCCTTACCCGTTTTCCGCCCCAACTCCCCGCGAGCAACCATGTCGCGCATCAGCTGCGGAGGCGCAAAGCGCTCGCCAAGCTGGGACTCCAAGTACTCGGCGATGCCGAGACGCACGTCGAGGCCCACGATGTCGGTGAGCTCGAGCGGGCCGATGGGGAACTTGTAGCCCAGCACCATCGCGTTGTCGATATCGCGCGGGGAGGCCACGCCTTCTTCCACCATGCGGATGGCCTCGAGTGCAATGGCCACGCCCAGGCGGGAGGATGCAAAGCCTGGGGCATCCTTGACTACCACGGCCGTCTTGCCCAAAGCCTCAACCCAGCCCTTGGCGTCCTCGACGAGCTGCTCAGGCGTGGAATCGGCAATAACGACCTCCACCAGCTTGGATGCCGGAACCGGGTTGAAAAAGTGTAGGCCGATCACGTCGTTGTTTACGCTTCCTGCCAGCTCGGATACGGACAGGGAAGAGGTATTGGTGGCAATGACTGCCTCCGGAGCTGCCGCCGAAACGTTGGCGAATGCCTGCGTCTTGAGCTCCATGGACTCCGGGACTGCCTCGACTACCAGCGGGAATCCCGCGAAGTCGGCAGCCTCGGTGGACAGCGTCAGGCGCTGAGCCCACGATTCGAAGGTGCCGGAAGCGCCGCGATCCAGGGAACCCTGAATGGCCTTCTCCACGCGCTGGCGGGCGGCTGCGACGGCATCGTCGTTGATATCGACGACGTGGACCTGCGCACCCGCTGCCAGGAAGGCATGCGCGATGCCGGCACCCATGCGGCCGCCGCCTAGTACTCCAACTTTATTCGGGGTTTTCATCTTTATTTTCCTTCTTGCGGTCGAGGAATGCTTGCATGCGGTCGAACTTGGCCTGAGACTCGAAGAGCACGGCCTGAGCGATGTTGTCTACTGAGGGGTGCGCGGAATCCGGCATGTCCATTAGCTGTTTAGTAATGCGCACGGCCAGCGGGTCGAGCGCGGCGATGCGCTCGGCTAGGGCCTTTGCGCCGTCGAGGAGCTCAGCGGGGGAGTGAACCTCGTTAATAAGGTGTGCCTCCAGCGCCTCTTCGCCGCTTAAGATGCGTCCTGCCAGCAGAATCTCCTTGGCGAGCGGCACACCGACCGTGTTCTTGAGCCGCCACAGCGCGCCGGCCGCGGCGATGATTCCCAGGTTGGCCTCCGGCTGGCCGAACTTGGCAAACGGGGTGGCTACCCGGAAATCCGCAGCGAGTGCCAGTTCCAGGCCGCCGCCTAGGGCATAGCCGTCGACGGCAGCGATGACGGGCATCGGCAGCTGGGCGATGCGGTGAAAGATGCCGGAGTTGATGCCGCGCAGGGCGTCGTCGCGGCGGCGCTCCCGCAGCTGGGCGATGTCCGCGCCCGAGGCGAAGATGCCGCGCGGGCCCTTGGAGGTTTCCACGGTGCAGCCGGTGATGATGAGAATCTGCGGTTCTTGTTCCAACTGCGCACAGAGTTCGTGCAGCTCAGCCACCATCTGTTCGTCGATGGCATTGCGCACTGTTGGGCGGTTCAGGCGGGCTAGAACAAAGCCTTCTTCTTGGGTTACTTCGATAGCGGTACTCATTTAGACCCTCTCGATCGCGATCGCGGTGCCCTGGCCTACGCCGACGCACATGGTGGCGACGCCGCGCTGCAAGCCTTCGGTCTCCAAGCGGTTGAGCAGGGTCAGCGTGATGCGCGAACCCGAGGAACCCAGCGGGTGGCCCAGAGCGATGGCGCCGCCCCACGCGTTGACCTTCTCCTCGTCGAGCCCGAGCTCGCGGATGCATGCGAGGGACTGGGAGGCGAAGGCCTCGTTGAGCTCAACCGCGTCGAGGCCCTCAATGCTCCAGCCAGCGCGTTCAAGCACCTGGCGGGTAGCGGGCACCGGGCCGGTTCCCATGATCTCGGGCTTGACGCCGCGGGCGGAGTTCGCGACCACGCGGGCGCGAGCCTTAAGGCCGTACTTTTCAATCGCCGCAGAGGAGGCGACGATGACGCAGGAAGCGCCGTCGTTAAGCGAAGATGCGTTGCCGGCGGTGGTGACATCGCCGAGGCTGGTTACCGGGCGTAGCTTGGCGAGCTTTTCCAGGGAGGTCTCGGGGCGCGGCCCCTCGTCGGTATCGACGACGGTGACGTTGCCCTTGCGGTCGGTGACCTCGATGGCGACGATCTCGGAGGCGAACTTGCCGTCGGCGATAGCCTGAAGTGCGCGCTGGTGGGAGCGCAGGGCGAATGCGTCCGCGTCCTCGCGGGTGATGCCGTAGACGTTAGCTACCTCTTCGGCGGTCTCCGGCATGGAGTAGGTCATCTTTTCCTGCGCCAGGAACTTGGAGTTGGGGAAGCGCCAGCCGATGGAGGTGTCATAGACCTCGCCCGGTTTGGCAAAGGCCTTGGTGGGCTTTTCCATAACCCACGGCGCGCGCGACATGGACTCCACGCCACCTGCGACGATGATGTCGGCCTGGCCGGATTCCACGAGGGCGGTAGCCAGCGCAATCGAGGACATGCCCGAAGCACACAGGCGGTTGACGGTGATGCCCGGAACGGTGTCGGGGAAGCCAGCGAGCAGCCACGCCATGCGTGCTACGTTGCGGTTTTCCTCGCCGGCGCCGTTGGCGTTACCGATGATGACTTCATCCACCAAGGAGGGATCGATGCCCGCCTCATCCACAGTCTTCTTGATGGCGGTGGCGATGAGATCGTCGGGGCGCACGGAAGAAAGCGCGCCGCCGTAGCGGCCCACCGGCGTGCGGAAACCGGAGACGAGGTATGCGTTAGAGGTAGTCATTTATGCTCCTTTGAACTGCGGCTTGCGCTTTTCGTTGAAGGCATCAAAACCTTCGTAATAGTCTTCGGTCTCGCACAGCTTTCCTTGTGCGATGTTTTCTTGCTCCACGGAGTCCCACAATCCGGTGCCGTTGTCGCGGATGTCTTGGACGAGCTTGCGGCTGGCCATGAATGCCAAGGTGGCCCCTTGAGCCGCGCGCTTGGCGACGCCCCGGGTAAAGTCCAGCAGCTCCTCTGCCGGGAGTGCGCGGGAGAACAGGCCCGCGCGTACAGCCTCGGCGCCGCTGATGAGCTCACCGGTGATGATGAGGTCCATCGCGCGGTGCGGTCCGAGGCGCTCGACGAAGAGGTGGTGGCCCCCGGAGTCAAGGGTGGCGCCGAGGTTGGCAAAAGGAGAACCGAATTTGGCGTCTTCGGCGACATAGACAACGTCGCAGGCCAGCGCGATGCCTAGGCCTACGCCGAGGCAGGGGCCGTGGACTGCGGCAAAGGTTGGGGCGGGGAACTCGTCGAGCTGGCGCAGGACTGGGGTGACCTTGTTGGCTAGGAAGTCGGTTGCGTCATCTTCGCGCGGGTTTAGCCCCTTGATGTTGCGGCCGGCGCTAAAGCCCTTGCCCTCGCCGCGGACGATGAGTGCTTTGGGCTGCGCCTTGGCTGCGGCATCGAGGGCATCGGAAAGCTCTGCCAAATCCGCAATGCCTAGAGAATTCATGGCCTTAGGCTTGTTGAAGATGAGTTCTGCGACGCCGCTTTCAGCGTCCACCTGTAGTTCAATCATGCTGTGCCTTTATAAAGTAAGTAGTGGGTTTTAAGCGTCGAAGTTGAGGGAGACGTTTGGCGTGGTGGCGTGGGATTGGCAGGTCAGCACATAGCCGGCTGCCACTTCGTCGGCCTCGAGGGCGTAGTTTTCATCCATCTCCACTTCGCCTTCTGTGACCTTGGCGCGGCAGGTGCCGCACACGCCGCCGGCGCAGGCGAATGGGACATCGGAGCGCACGCGCAGAGCGGCGTTCAGGAGTGATTCGTGGGCGGAAACCGGGGAGGTAACCGAGCCGGAGAGGCCATCGAGCTGGAAGGTGATTTCGACGTTGTTGCCTTCTGGATCGGCTTCTACCCGGCGGCCAGACTGGTTCTGATTGCCCGTGGGCTTGCCGGTGGTAAAGAGCTCGTAGCGCACGTTCTTCTCGTCGACAGCGCGGCCGGAGAGCTCGTCGCGGACCAGCTGGACCAGTTCGAAGGGGCCGCACAGGAACCACTCGTCCACGTTCTCGGTGCGCACCACGTTATCGAGCAACGTCTGCAGCTTCTCGGCGTCGATGCGGCCGGAAAACAGCGGGTTGACGCGCTGCTCGCGGGAAAGCACGTGATGGACGGCGAAGCGGTTCGGGTACTTATCCTTCAAGTCACCGATCTCCTCGGCAAACATGACATCTCCGCCGCCCTTGTTGGCGAAGATGAGCTCGAAGGTGGTTTCCGGGGACTCCGCCAGCACGGTCTGAGCAATCGCCATGATTGGGGTGATGCCCGAACCCGCGGCAACGGCGACGAGGTGCGGATGGTCAAGCTTTTCCAGCTCCTCGCGCACGGCCTCTGGGTTATTAAGGCCGGTCAGGTGGGTCTTTGAGGTAAACGCGCCCTGCGGGTTCATCACGTCCATCTGGGTACCGGGCTCTAGCTCCTCGTTGGCCCAGGTAGAAAAGATGCCGCCGCGGTCGCGCTTGATGGCCACGCGGATGACGCCGTCGCGCGGCACATCGCAGATGGAATAGGAGCGACGCACTTCCTGGCCGTTGATCTCGGCACGCAGTGCCACGTACTGGCCGGGGATGTAGTTGTAGTCTTCCTGGAGTTCGGCGGGGACTGCGAAGGAAACCTCGACGGAGTCTTCGGTGAGCTTACGTACACCGGTCACGGTCAGGGTGTTGAACGTAGCCTTCTTCTTAGCGGGGATTGTGGTGGTCATTAGTGCACCTTGAAGTAGTCGAAAGGCTCTAGGCAGTCCAGGCAGTTATACAGTGCCTTGCAGGAAGTAGAGCCAAATTGGGCGAGCTTGCGGGTGCGGCGGGAGCCGCAGTGTGGGCATTCGATGGCAGGTGGGGGACCAAGGGTCAGCGGGATGGGTCCAGAGTTTGCCGCGCGGGACTTGCCGGTTGGCGGCGCGATGCCATAATCCTTGAGGCTCTTGCGGCCCAACTCGGTGATCCAGTCGGTGGTCCACGCCGGCTGCAGCACTAGGTCCACGCGGGCAGCGCTGTAGCCTGCCTGCCCCAGCGCTGCGGTGATATCCGCGGTGATGTGCTCCATGGCGGGGCAGCCCGAGTAGGTCGGAGTAATGGTTACCACTGCGACGTCGTCTTCTAGCTTCGCTGCGCGCAGAATCCCCAGGTCCGCAATCGAGATGACGGGAATCTCGGGGTCGGGGACTTGCGCGGCGACGTCCCATACCTGGGCGTCGGCAGGCGCTGCCGGGCGCAGGGGATGAGAGGTATCAGTGATGGTCACAGTGGTCAAACTCCTTACCAGGTAGCGCCCGGATGCTGGCGGGCGAGCGATTGCATCTCGGCGAGGATGTAGCCGCGGTACTCGGAAAAACCGCCGCCGCGCTGGCCGGAACGAGCCTGCTTTACCTGCGGGATATCCAGTTCGGCCTTGCCAAGGACGTGCGCGATGCGCTCGTCGAACTCAGCGCGCAGGGAGGAAGGCAGAACGGCAATCTCTTCGGCGGCGAGTTTCTCGTGCACCGGCAGATCCTCGAAGAGTTCGTCGAGGTAAGGCCACATGTAATTCAGGCCTGCCTGCACGCGGCGCTTGGATTCCTCGGTGCCCAGGCCAAGGCGGAGGATCCACTGATTGGCGTGGTCGACGTGGTACTCGACTTCCTTGATGGCTTTTGCCGCGATGGCCGCTAGCGTCTCATCCTTGGATGCCAGCAGGGCGGTGTAGAGACCGTACTGGTAGTAGGAAAAGAGCAGCTGGCGTGCGATGGTCTGGCCAAAGTCGCCGTTTTCCTGCTCCACGAGGCGGCAGGAACGGAATTGTTCTTCGTTGCGGAAGTAGGCGAGATCGTCCTCAGTTTTGCCATAAGCAGTACCCGCGTAGGTCAGAAGGAAGCGGGCATGGCCGATGAGGTCGAGTGCGATATTTCCGAGTGCGATGTCCTCTTCCATCTCTGGGGCGCGGGAGATCCACCAGCCCAGGCGCTGGGCGAGGATAAGGGCGTCGTCGCCAAGCGTTAGTGCGTAAGCAGCAACGTCTTCCGAGGCCACGGCGCCGGAAGCGGCGATGTCTTCTGCGGTAATGCCGTTACCCTGCGACTGCTTGGTCGCAGAATCGGCGGTTGCGAATCCACTCACAGGTGCGGCACCCCCTCGGACTTGTCGTAGTAGGTGGCGTGGCGGTAGCTCTTGCCCTGCGGGGACTCGAAGAAGCCGCCCTTGGAGTCAGGATCGGAAGAAGAAATTGCTTCGGTGGGAACTACCCACACGGAGGTGCCTTCGTTGCGGCGGGTGTATAGATCGCGCGCGTTACGCAGCGCCATGGTTGCGTCGGGCGCGTGCAAAGAACCAGCGTGGACGTGGGACAAGCCGCGGGAAGAGCGGACGAAGACTTCCCACATTGGCCATTGATTTTCAGACATGGGGTTTCCTTTGGTTGATGTGGAGCGGATTAGGCCGACAGGGCGGAGTCGACGTTGTGGTATTTCTCGGCATAAGCAGCTGCTGCCTCGCGGACCCAGGCGCCGTCGTCATGCGCTTGGCGACGTCGCTGCATACGCTGCACGTTGCACGGACCCTCGCCCTTGATGACGGACTTGAATTCGGCCCAGTCCAGCTCGCCGAAGTCGTAGTGGCCACGCTCCTCGTTCCACTTAAGGTCCGGGTCTTCGAAGTGGAGGCCTAGGGCCTCAGCCTGCGGGACGATCATGTCGACGAAGCGCTGGCGCAGTTCATCGTTGGAGAAACGCTTGATCTTCCACTCCATGGACTGCTTGGAGTTCGGGGAATCATCATCTGGTGGGCCGAACATTTGCAGGGCTGGGCCGTAGAAGCGGTTGATGGCCTCTTGCGCCATCTGCTTTTGCTCCTCGGTGCCGTGGGAGAGTTCGTAGAGGATCTCCCAGCCTTGGCGCTGGTGGAAGGATTCTTCCTTGCAGATGCGCACCATGGCGCGGCCGTATGGGGCATAGGAAGCGCGGCACAGTGGGACCTGGTTGCAGATTGCCGCACCGTCGACCAGCCAGCCGATTGCTCCGATGTCTGCCCAGGTGCGCGCCGGGTAGTTGAAGATGGAGGAGTACTTCGCCGTGCCATCAAGAAGCTGTTGTACCAGCTCATCGCGGGAGGTGCCGAGGGTCTCGGCGGCGGAGTAGAGGTAAAGGCCGTGGCCTGCCTCGTCCTGCACCTTGGCCATGAGGATTGCCTTGCGCTTAAGTGATGGTGCGCGGGTGATCCAGTTGGCTTCTGGCTGCATGCCGATGATCTCGGAGTGCGCGTGCTGGGAGATCTGGCGGGTCAGCGTCTTGCGATAGGCGGCCGGCATCCAGTCGGTGGGCTCAATGCGGGAATCTTCCGCAATGAGCTCGTCGAAGCGTGCTTCTGCCTCTGCGCTGGCGAGTGCGGAGTCAGTGGTAGTCATGGAGGAAATCCTTCTATCCAGATGGAGGAATAAGCGGTGTATTACTTACTGAATGGTTGGTCAGTATATGGGAGATCTGTGACCTACGTCAACACATTTTGTGATGTGTCTCTAGTTTCTTGGGGGAGACTTCGTTACTTCTTGGCCGGCAGGACGCGGAAGGTTCCGCGGAACTCGGCGATGGGTTTGCCGTGGATGCTCAGCGAAACGTCGACGATTCCGTTGCGTCCCCAAGTCTCGCGCGTGATGGCTACGCCACTGACGACGTCGCCCTCGAAAGCGGGGGCGATGTAGTGAATGGAGTTGTGGGCAGCGACGGCGACTTCGCCGGGGGAGTTGCACGCGCCGGCAAAAAGCGAATCGGCGAAGGTGTAGAGAAAACCGCCCTGTGCTGTGCCGTGGCCGTTGCACATCTCTGGGCGGATGGTGAATTGGCCTTCGCAGTGTCCAAGTTCGAGCTTGGTAATCTCCGCGCCGATGTGCGCGGTGGCTTTATCGCTTTCAAACATGGCGCGGACGTGGGCGAATTCTTCAGATTCGGCCACGCCGGGGCGCAGGATCTGGCTCATGGATGCTCCTAGTTAGCTGGAGATCTAGAGCAAGCACTCGATGAGAAATGGGGGTGTGGTGATTGGAGAGTCTAACCATTTTTTGGCCGTTCTGCTTGAATGGGGACCGTGGTTGAAGCAAATGTTGGTGCCGGGCGGGGTCGCCCGGGCTATTCCCGTGATGATGTAATTAGCGCGGCTGTGCGCGCTTTTAATGCCCGTGGATATGACGCGACATCGATGGGGCATGTTGCGCACGAGCTGGGAATTACAAAGTCGGCGCTCTATCACCACATCTCTTCAAAAGAGGAGATTTTGGAGCTGACGGTTGCCCGCGCGCTCAGCGAGCTTGAGGCCGTGGTTGCCGAGGTTAAAGATTCGGACTTGGCTTCCGGGGAGCGTGTGCGCTGCCTGGTGGAGGGGTCCATTCATGTGCTGTGTGTAGACCCGCAGTCGGTGTCTTTGCTGCTGCGGCTGCGTGGCAACTCGGAGGTTGAGTCCCGCGCTTTGGAGCGACGTCGTAAGCTAACCCGCTCAGTTATCCCGCTCGTGCGCGATGCTCAGGAGGATGGCGCAATCAGGTCTGACCTGGACGCTGCGATCTTGACTCGCATGGTCTTTGGCATGGTCAACTCAGTGGCGGAGTGGTACAACCCGGGCGGCAAGCTGGAGGCGGAGGAAGTCGCCGATGCTGTGGTGGGCTTGTTGTTTGGTGGCCTGAGGGGCTAGAAGTTTTGGGGTGCCGCGGGGGTAGCTCGACTGGGGAGAATCTGTGAGAGAAAAATTCTAGGCCTTAGCTGCGTTTTCCCAACGGGAAATGTGCCCTGGGTCATGAAACTTTTTTAATTGTGTTGTAACTCACGTACAGGCCTTGTATTGTACCTCACATGATTTACCTGAACGAACGGTAGGTCATGAATTCGCCGAGGTTAATATTCCTCGGCTTAACCCAAGCAAGACAGTTAAATATCTCGAGCAGCGCTTTCGAGGGAATGCGGGTGTGGACCTCAATTCTCCCGAGTCGAAAGGCAACAACGTGACCGCAACGTTTGACATCTTTTCTGATCACCACGGCCCGCAGATGGGCATTGAGTATGCTTCCCGCGACGAAATCATCGCCTTGCAGACGCAGCGCGCAAAGAACGAGCTGCGCCACGCGTACTACAACGTCCCTCACTACCGTCGTGCGTTTGATGAATTGGGCGTCCACCCCGATGACTTCAAGGAGCTGGCAGACTTTGCCAAGTTCCCGTTCACTGACAAAGAAACGCTGCGCTCCGAGTATCCGTTCGGAATGTTTGCTGTAAACCAGAGCCAGATCTCCCGTATCCACGCGTCCTCCGGCACTACCGGCCGCCCAACCGTGGTGGGGTATACCCAAAATGACGTGAAGATCTGGGCTGAACTCGTGGCTCGTTCCCTGCGTGCCGGTGGCCTGCGCCCAAGCGATAAGGTGCAGATCACCTTCGGCTACGGCCTATTCACCGGTGGTCTTGGCGCTCACTACGGCGTCGAGGAGCTGGGCGCGACCGCAATCCCAACCTCTGGTGGTCAAACCGAGCGCCAGATTCAGATCATGCAGGACTTCCAGCCGGATGCCATCCTTGGCACCCCGTCCTACATGCTTAACCTTTTGGATCGTATGCGTAAAGACGGCATCGACCCGCGTGAAACCTCGCTTCGAGCTGGCGTCTTCGGCGCCGAGCCGTGGACTGAGGGCATGCGTCGCGAGCTCGAAGAAGGCTTTGGCATCACGGCCACCGATATTTATGGCCTCTCTGAGGTCATGGGTCCTGGTGTTGCGCAAGAATGCGTGGAGACCAAGGACGGTCTGACCGTCTGGGAGGATCACTTCTACCCAGAGATCATTGACCCAGAAACCCTGCAGCCGGTGCCTGATGGAGAATACGGCGAGCTCGTGATTTCTTCCTTGACCAAGGAAGCATTCCCGATCATCCGTTACCGTACGCACGACATCACTCGCCTGCTGCCGGGAACAGCGCGTTCCATGCGCCGCATCGACCGAATTTCGGCTCGAAACGACGACATGATCATTCTGCGCGGCGTGAACTGTTTCCCATCCCAGTTTGAGGAAATCATCACTGAGGATTCCAACCTGCGCCCGCGCTACCAATGCATCCTGTCGAAGAAGGGGCGCATGGATCACCTGACGCTGGTTGTTGAACATGCAACAGACGTTGCCCAGTCTGATATCGAAGCATCGGGTGATTGGCTCAAGAAGCAGATCAAGAACCGCATCGGTATCTCCGTCGGCGTCGATGTGGTTGACCACGTTGACTGCGGTGAGGGCAAGGCAAAGCGCATCGTCGATAACCGCGATAAGTAATCGACCTTATCCATCTGCTTTTGCACCCATAGAGAGAGTCACCCTATGTCTGCACCTGTAATTGAACGTAGCCAACCGGCAACTGGAATTACTCGGGAGCACAAGCGCGTGCTCGCTGGCTCCATGGTCGGAACCACCATCGAATGGTTCGACTTCTTTATCTACGCCCAAGCTGCGGGTCTTATTTTCGCCACGCAGTACTTTGACCCAGTCTCGAATGAAAACGCCTCGCTCGCGCAGATCATTTCCTGGGCTTCATTGGGTATCTCATTCCTGTTCCGCCCGCTGGGTGCTATCATCGCAGGTCACTTGGGTGACCGGCTGGGCCGCAAGCCAGTCCTCGTCGTCACCCTGGTGGGCATGGGCTTGGCCACCATGCTCATGGGTGTCTTGCCCAACTATTCTGCAATCGGCATGGCCGCCCCAATCCTGTTGGTGGCGCTGCGCGTGCTGCAGGGGCTTTCTGCTGGCGGCGAGTGGGGCGGTGCGGCAATGCTCGCCGTGGAACACGCGCCACGCGGCCGCCGCGGCCTCTTCGGCGCCTTCCCACAGGTGGGAGTTCCGCTCGGAATGTTCCTGGCCACCATCTTCATGCTTTTGCTTTCCGCGGTCTTGACGCAGGAGCAGTTCTTGGCATGGGGCTGGCGTATCCCCTTCCTGTCCTCTGTTGTCCTGATTCTTCTGGGCTACTTTATCCGCCGCGCGGTGGAAGAGTCTCCAGCATTCGCTGAGCTGCAGGATCTTCAGAAGAAGGAATCTGCCCCCTTGGCGGTCCTGTTCAAGAGCCACACCGGCACCGTCATTAAGTGCGCGCTCATCTTCGCCGCTAACAACGCTGTGGGCTACTTTGTCATCGCCTACTTCACCTCTTATGGCACCAAGGTAGTGGGCTACTCGCGCACCGACGCCCTGCTAATCGCGCTCATTGCATCCATCGGCTGGTTCGCTGGCACCCTCTACTTCGGCCACCTGTCGGACAAGGTGGGCCGCAAGCGCACCTTCATCGTGGGCTACATTGCGTTGGCTGCGTGGTCCATTCCGTCCTGGATGGCTGTTGACTCCGGCAATCTTGCCCTCTTCGGTGGTGCGGTTCTCATCCTGGCGACCATGCTGGGTGCCACCTATGGTCCCCAGTCCGCGCTCTACGCGGAGATGTTCCCAGTGAAGGTACGCCTCTCGGGTGTTTCAATCGGCTACGCGTTTGGCTCCATCATCGGTGGTGCTTTCGCCCCGATGATCGCGGAGATGCTCTTCACTGAATACAAGACCTCCATGGCTATCGCTACCTACGCGATTGTCATCTCCGCCATCTCTCTCATCGGCGTTCTCATGGTGCCAAAGGGCATTCAGGACCGCGACCTGCACGTTTAGAAGTATCTGACTTCTAAACTAGGCGCATAAGTGCGAAGAGCCTGCCTGGGCGGCCAAGGCGCAGAACTGTAGCTGGGCGTTGGTCACTGAATCTTCGGCACCGCGGATTGCCTGGCGGGCTGGGTCGTGGAACTGCACCGGCACGAAGTTGAGGATTTGCTGCTCCAGCGGGGAAGGCTGGCGGCCCGAATTGCGGATGCCGTCAGCGGTGATGCGAACAGCACCCAAGATGTCGCCGGTGAGCTGGGAGGCCGCGCCATAAGTATTCGCGGCGATGGTAAAGCCATTGCCAAAGGAGGCGGTGGCATGGACGTTGCGGTTATCGGCCCAGCCGAACTTCGTGCCCACAACACCCGGCACGCGTGAGGTGCCAAAGTCTTGCTTATAGCCGTCAGCGGCAACGGGGGAAGCGGTGCGCATACCATTGATAATTGGCGTGGCTAGTGGGTCGCCCACAATCGCGGAGGTAAAGCGCGCAAGGTCCTCAGTAGAGGTAGTGGTGTTGCCCCAGAATCCTGGGTAGTGGGTCTCATGCAGGCCAAACTGGCCGATGACCTCAGGGATTGCCTGCGGGTAGCGGCGGTCCAAGTCTGTGGCCGTGCCGTCCTCGCTGAAACGAATCATGTTCTCCACGCGGGCTTTATCCGCCGGAGCGCCGTGCTGCAGCACCCAATAGCCCAAGTAGAGCTTGACCAAGGAAAGCGCCGGGCGAGATTCGTGGGAATTAGCAGTAGAGACCACTGTGCCATTGCTGTAGCGCAGCGTGACCTGAGTACGCCCGGGCACAGCGTTAGGGTCGATGGTGATGCCAGCCTGGGCAACGGGCGTGACGAGGCCGGCGGCGAGGGTGCCAACCAGCGCGGCAGCAGAGATAGAGAGACGGGAACGCATAGGAAAATAGTAACAGCGCTGGGAAAATTAATTGTTCCCAGCGCTGCTAAATAGTTTGTCTAGATTTCTACGATCGTGCGGCCATGGTGGGTGCCGGCGAGCAGCTCCTTGGCGGCGTCTGCGATATCGTCGAGCGCGATGGTGTTGGAAATAGAATGCAGCATCTCAAGATCAAGGTGTTCGTCCAGCAGCTTCCAGGCGTCCTCGCGGACCTTGAGCGGTGCGTCGACGGAGTTGCCGCCTGCCAGGACGATGCCGCGCAGGATGAATGGCAGTACCGAAGCCGGGAGGTCAGGACCAGCGGCCATGCCGGTTGCTGCCACGACGCCGCCCCACTTGACCTGCGCCAAGACGTTGGCCAAGACGGTGGAGCCAGCGGTGTCTACCGCGCCGTCGTAAAGCGCCTTCTGCAGCGGACGGCCGGTCTCCGAGAGCTCGGAGCGATCAATGATGTGGTCTGCGCCCAGGGCCTGCAAGTACTCGCTTTCGCTATCAACGCGGCCGGTAACGGCGGTGACCTCGAAGCCCAGGGACTTGAGCAATTGGACGGCGATGGAGCCCACGCCGCCCGTGGCGCCAGTGACCAGCACATGGCCCTCGCGCGTGCCGTGGGTGAGCAGCTGGTTGACGCAGATGGCGGCGGTGTAGCCCGCGGTGCCGATTGCTGCGGCGTCGGCAGCGGTGAAGCGCTCCGGAACCACGAGGGTGGCGTTGGCATTCACGCGCTGCTTAGTGGTGTAGCCGCCGTGGCGGAATTCTCCCAAGCCGTCGCCGAAAGCGGCCACCAGGGCGCCCTCAGGTAGACGTTCATCGTTTGACTCCGCAACGGTGCCCACGACGTCGATGCCCGGCACCAGCGGGTTGATGCGCATGACGCCCTTGTTACCGTCGAGTGCCATTGCATCCTTGTAGTTCAACGAAGAATGGGAAACGTTAACCAGTACGTCGCCCTCGGCCAGAATCGGCTCATCCTCGAAAGCGTGAGAGATGGAACCGTCTTCGTTTCGCGTGACTTTGAGTGTGCTCATGCCCACGATGGTACGCCCATTATGAATCAGTGTTTTGCCAGCGAAGTACACGGCAAAAGTACAGCTTTTGTTGTTAGATTCTCGGACATGCTCGTTACCGAACAAACCACTCATTCGCGCAGCCGTATTCCGGCGGCCCCGCGCCGCCACCAAACGCTGCGCCGTGACTCACTTCTAGTCACGGCGCTCGTGCTGCTCGTTGTTGGTGTGGCGACGTTGGGTAAATCCTTCATTGAGATCCCCGGCGTGGTCAATGCCTCCGCGCATGCGGTGCGAAGCTTAGATCTGCAAATGTTCAACGGTTTTGATCATCCGACCATCTGGTACGGGCCTTGGACCAACACCATCGGCAATTTCTTGTTGTTTATGCCACTCGGCGCAAGCCTTATCGTGATGGGCCAGAATCTGCGCCGCGTGCGCTTTGGCCTCGGCGGAACCATCCTGGCCGGCTTGGCGCTGAGCTTGAGCATCGAAACCCTCCAGTACCTCTTCGCCCTCGGCTTCAGCGACGTTGATGACCTTGTGTTCAACACCTTGGGCACCGCCGTGGGCGCATTCTTTTTGGCCCGGATAAGCAAAGAGCTGCAGTCCAAAGTCCTACACCGTATGGGATTCATTGCAGCGACCGCGCTAACCGTTTTGGGCTGCGCGCTAGTCACGGGGTTTGTTGCTTAATCTTCTGCTCTGAGTTTTCTACGCGGCCTTCTTTGCGGAGCGCGACTCTCGCACAATTCCACTGCCGAGAAGGACTAGTCCGAAGGCTACCCATGCGAGCAGAGTCCATACCTGGGTGGCGATACTTGCTGCAGGGAAGTAGTTAACCAGGCGCAGCAGCGTAGCTGTGGCGCCGTTAGGCAGGAACTGGCCGAAGTATCCCCAGCTGCCGGACACGAATTCCTTGGGGGCCATGGTACCGGCCAGTGGGTTGCCCACCAGCATGATGGTCAGTGCGCCGAGACCAAAGCCGGGGGCGCCAAGCAGCGCCCTTAGGCCTAGGATGAAGCTGGAGACTGCGGCGATGCCTAGTGTGAATACGCCGGTCGATGCCCAGAAACTATCTGGCAGTAATCCGAATACTCCGCCGATTACTGCGGTGGTGAGCAGTCCGGCAATGGGGGCAAAGATTGCTAGGGCGAGGAGACGCTGCGAGTTTCGCTTCAGGAGGAAGGAAGGAATCGCTGCACCGAGCATGCCGCCGATGGCAACGGGGATAATAGCCATATTCATGGCGAGGCCCTGCGGGTCTTCGCTGCTGGTGGGCACAACGTCGGTGGTCTTGACGGTGACGTTAGGGAGTGCGTCAGCCGGGATGCCCTTCGCGGCAGCCATCGCCTGAGCTTGCTGGTTTGCCATTGCCTCTACTGGTTGCGCGAGGTTCTTCACGATGTTGCCTTGTGCGGCGCCGGCAGCGCTTGCGGTGAGGACCTCTGGTTCTTGGCCCAGCACGATGGCGCCGTAAGCCTCGTGTTCTTCGATGAGGGATACCGCGGCTGCGCGGTCTTCTACAGGTGTTATCTCGAAGAGTCTGGGTTGCTTCTGCTCAAAGGCTTCAGAAACCTTGCTCACTTGTTCTTGGGTTCCAACTACTGCGAGTGGGAGGTCTTTGGGGGTCATCGTGGCCATGGGCCACAAGAAGGCAGGTACGAAGAGGCACACTGCGAGAGGTGCCAAGAATCCAACGGCGATTGCCTTGGTCCAGTCTTTCATGTCGTTCCTTTGCTTGATTTTCAACGCTTGTTGAATAAGATATTTCAACAGTTGTTGAAAGTCAACACGTGATGAATTCTTCGAGGGTTCGAGGAAGTATGGTTGAAGCCATGGCAGCTAAAGGCAAGGTCGAAGAATCCGGTGACGGTGCTCAGCCAGGGGCTGAGCATAAAAAGGCAGAGCGCAAGAAAGCTGGACGTCGTCCAGGCGCCCCAGAAGCGCGCGAGAAAATTCTGGAAGCCGCCTGCATGAGGTTTAGCGAGGTGGGCTTCGAAGCCACCACCATCCGCGCGGTCGCCAAAGAAGCCGACGTCGATCCCGCTCTCGTCATGCATTACTTCAAGAACAAGGACGGCTTGTTCGATGCGGTAATCGCGGACCTAAAAATGCTTCCGGCTCAGTTGGGGGCGTCTACTGACCTTCGAGGATTCATCGCGAACTATCTGCGCCTGTGGGAAAGCGAGGACATGGGTCTGCGTTTGCGTGCTGTGGTTCGCGGCGGCATTGGCTCTTCACATGCATCAGCTATCCTCCGTGAATCGATCATGGACAGCTTCGTAACGGCCCTTTTAGAAACAGAGTTCGCCCAAAGTACGATTAGTGAAGGTAATCTCCTGGGCAAGATCGCGTATTTGGGTCCTATTCTCATTGGAACGGCGATTGCTCGCTACGTCGTGGAGGTTCCGCTGATGACGGAGAAGAGCATCGACGACATAGTGGAGGACATGTATCCCGCTATCGAGACGCTCCTATCTAACCAAGGCTAAGGCTTGAGGTTTTTCACGAACTCCGCGACATCGGTAGCCGCCTGCTTGGCAAAGGGGCTAACACCCGTGATGGTGGCTGAGCCCGGGCCAGTCCACGTGCCATATCCCACGAGGAAGAGCCCCGGCACGGTGGGCTGGCGGTCTACCAGGAGGCGAGAAATGGGGCGAAGTGCGGGCCGGAAGCCGGTGGCCCAAATCAGGTGATCCGCGTCGATGTCGTCGAGGGAATCCGGCATCGGGGTGGCGCGCAGGAGCCCTTCATCACGCGCCTTGAGCACCGGCGGGACCATGACGATATCGCCCAGGTTCGTATCCGCGCCGGGGTCAGGCTCGCCGCGATTGATGGCGTTGAGACGCTCGCGGTTGCGCCGGAAGAGCACGCGTCCGTCGACGTCGTCAGGCATCCAGCGCGGCTCGCCCCTCGTTAGCCAGGTCGTGGAAATGTCTTCAAGCAGCAGATCTGCCGCGATCTGTGCGCCGGAATTGGCCGCGCCCACCACTGCCACGCGGGAGCCGCTGAACTCCGCGACGCCGGGATAAATGGCCGAATGCCATTGTGTCCCCGCAAACTTACCGGGGTAGTACGGGATGAAGGGCGCACGCCAGGTACCCGTGGCCGCCACCACGGTGCGGGCCATCAAACGTTCCGTGTCCGAGTAGACGTGGAAGAACTCGCCATCGTGCTCCACGGACTCAACCATGAAGGGGCGTCGTACCGGCAGCTCATAGCGCTCCTCGTAGCGAGTTAGATAATCCACTACATGGCTCGCCGGTGGGAAACCCTCATAAAAAGGCATGGGCCAGCCCGGTAGGTTGGAGGCGCTCGTGGTGCTAAACAAAGTCAGCGAGGGCCAGGTGTGCAGCCACGCACCACCGGGGCGCGATTCCGCATCCAAGATGGCGAAGTTCAAGCCCTTTCTGCGCAGGTAATAGCCCGTGGCCAGCCCTGCTTGGCCGCCGCCTAAAACGAGGCAATCATAAACCTGCGCGGACACTTAAATGAGCTTCCTTTCCCGGGCCACGGTGACAGCCGCTGTGCGGGTATCCACGCCCAGCTTCTGATAGATGTGAATCAAGTGCGTCTTCACTGTAGCTTCCGAGATAAACAGGCGCTGGGCAAGCTCCTTATTCGATTTGCCCGTGGCCAGGGCTTCTAGGATCTCCAGCTCGCGGCCGGAAAGCGCCACCTCGGGGCGGGTGATGCGCTCGGCCAAAAGTGCTGCCACCTCGGGTGCCAGGGTGCGTTTGCCGGCGGCCGTGGCCAGGACGGCGTCGTGAAGCGCCTGCTCCGGCGCATCCTTTAGGAGATAGCCCAGGGCGCCTGCCTCCACGGCGGAAACGATGTCGGATTGGGTGTCATAGGTGGTGAGGATGAGCACCGGCGGGCCGCCAGCCTGGGCGAGCTGGGAAGTGGCCGCAATGCCATCGGTGCCGGGCATCTGGATATCGCAAATGACCACGTCAACATGTGGAGCATCGGGAGCTGCAAGCTTGGCGACGTCCGCCCCATCCGCGCCTTCTAGCACCACATCGATGTCGGGGAAAGCGTTCAAAATGGCCCGCAGGCCGGCGCGCACCACGGGATGATCATCGATGAGCATGACGTTAAGCATCCTGGTCCTCCACTTTTTGCGGCATACGGATAGCAAGGGCGGTTCCCTCGCCCGGGGAAGATTCCACCGTGAGCGTACCGCCGTGGCTTTCCACGCGCTGGCGCAGGCCCCGCAGCCCGAAGCCACCCTGCGAAGGTGAAGCAGGGTCCATGCCTTCTCCGTCGTCGACAATGTCGAGCGTGGTCTCGCCTTCAAAACAGCCTAAAGTGACCACCGCGCGCCGGGCGCCAGAATGCTTGAGCATGTTGTTGAGCCCTTCCTGTGCGGCGCGCAGCAGGTCCTGATGGTGCGCTTCGGGCACCGTGCATTCTCCCGAAACAACCAGGTCGATGACGGTATTTTTACCCAGCGCCGCGGCTTGCGCGGCAGCCGAATCCACTACCTGCTGGAGGGCCTCCTCCAAGGAGGCGGCGGGAGATGCTAGCTCGCTGACGAAGCGGCGGGCCTCGCTTAAGTTCTCGCTGGCCACCTTTTCAATCAGCGCCAGTGTCTCTGGGGAAGGATCTTTTTGAGCCGCGCGCGAGAGCAGAACGATGGAGGAAAGGCCCTGGGCCACGGTGTCGTGGATCTCCCGGGAGAGCCGTTCGCGCTCTTCCAGGCGGCCTGCTTGGTGCTCGCTCGCGGCAAGTTCGGCCTGGGTGGCGCGCAGCTGCCGGGCAACCTCTGCATGGTGCGCCGCCTCAGCCTGCACCATGCGCCCGGCATGGAAGGCGCCGATGGCAAAGGCCGTGCCGATGAAGGGGCCGATGGCCGCCGCGATGGTCCATTCCGCCGGATGCTGCCAGGCGGGAAGGAAGGCCGCCAGTGCCCACAGCAGCGCGCTGCAGGCGATGCCCGGCCAGCGGGGAAGCGAGCTTAGAAAAGCAAAGACCAGCGGGAATTCCAGCCACATGAAGTCCTGGGCATGCACCATGAGCCCGCACCACAGCACGCACAGGCCCACCAGCCACAGGGCGCGGGGGAGTACGCGCCGCAGTGCGTAGACCACGGCCAATCCGACTGCCAGACCAAGGGCGCGGGCATCGAGGCGCCCGTCGAGCCCGGCGCGCAGCAGGCCGAATAGCAACAAAAACGCGAACATCACGTGCAGCCCGGCGCGCCAGGGGCTAAGGCGCTTATGGAAGGTCTGCGGGGAGCGCTGTTTCACGTCATTCACAGCCATTTACCCTAATCCTCAGGCCGGACACGGGGAATCAACCAGTTGGTTGACTCGAAGTTCAACTAGCGGCCCGATTACTAATCCGCGCGCCGTAGCGATGCTTGAAGCTATGTTTCTTGCACTTAGAGAATTGCGCGCAGCCCGCGGGCGCTTTGCGTTGATTGGGGCGGTGGTCGCGCTCATTACCTTGCTTTTGGTCATGCTCTCTGGGCTCACGGAGGGCCTTGGCAAACAAAACACTTCGGCTTTGGAGGCCTTGGGGCATGAGTATGAGCAGGCGAGCTTTAGCACGCAGAAGCCAACTTTTACGGAGTCGGAGATTTACGCGGACGACGTGGTGCCTGGCAGCGCGCCTTTGGGTACCGCGCAGACCAAGGTGGAGGGCTTCGGCGGCGTGGCCGTGCTGGGCCTGCCGGCGGGCGAGCCTATTCCGGGTACCAAGCAGCAGGTGCCGGCCACGGGAGTGGTGGCCTCGCAAGCGATTACGCAGGGAAATTCCGTGGCGATTGGGGATGAGGCCTATGCCGTCCGCGGCACCGTGCCGGATCTGTACTATTCCCACTCGCCGGTGCTGTGGGTTTCCACGCAGACCTGGGCGCAGTTGAGCCACGCGCCTTCCGACGTCGTGGGTACCGCCCTGCTGCACGCGAACAGCGTTGCCACCGGGCTTCCCACGTCCGTCAGCATGCGCGAGGCCTTAAGCGGCCTGCCCGCCTACAACTCGGAGCGCGGCTCACTTTTGACCATGCAGGGCTTCCTGTATGCAATTTCGGCGCTCGTGATGGTGGCTTTCTTGAGCATCTGGACCATGCAGCGCACCCGCGATCTTTCGATTCTGCGTGCGCTGGGGGCGCGGACGCGCTACCTGCTTGGCGACGCCCTGGCACAATCCGCACTCATCCTCGCCCTCGGAGTTGGTGTGGGTGCCGCAGTGGGCTGGGGCCTGGGCGCGCTCGCGCAATCGACGGTGCCTTTTGTGCTCTCGGCGCGCACGATTGCTGCCCCGGCCGCTGGCATGTGGGTACTCGGCATGCTGGGCGCGGTCCTGGCCACTCGCCGAATCAGCAAAATCAACCCTTTGGATGCGTTGGGAGGACAAGGCTAATGCTAGAGATTGAAAACGTGACGGTCACCTTCCCCGATGGCCGCGAGCGCGTGGTGGCGCTGGATGACGTCAGCCTGGCCATCAAGCCGGGCCAGCTCATGGCCGTCGTCGGCGAATCCGGCTCCGGCAAGTCCACCTTGCTCTCCGTGGCTGCTGGGCTAATCGAGCCCGATAGTGGTCGCGTGCGGGTAAGCGGTGAGCGCGGCATCATCTTCCAACAATCCAACTTGGTCAGCTCGCTCAATGCCCTGGATCAACTTCTCATTGTGGACCATATGGCAGGCCGAAAACCTCGCCGTGAAAAGGCGCGGGAGTTGCTTGAGTATGTAGGCCTGCCCGGGATGGAGGCTCGCCGCATCACCCAGCTTTCTGGCGGTCAGCGCCAGCGCATCAATATCGCGCGTGCCTTGATGGATGATCCCGAGGTGCTGCTCGCGGATGAGCCGACGGCGGCGCTGGATTCTGCGCTCTCGCGCGACGTCGCCAAGCTGCTGCGTGACATCACCGATGAACAACAGACCGCAACGATGTTTGTAACCCATGACCGCAGCCTGCTGGATTTTGCGGACACTGTGGTCACCGTCAAGGACGGAAAGTTGGCGGCCGGTACCTAAAGTCCTGCAAGCGGGCGCAAACGGAGTATTCTGTTTTCCCGTTATGCCGAAAAAGAATCCGCGAGTGCGCGTCACGCCCACCACCTATCCCCGCATGGCGCAATGGACCGGAGTGCATTACACGATGCTTTCTGTGACCATTGCCGCATGCGGTGTATTCATCGTGGCTGCACGGCGCATCCGGGGCACTACCAAGGAGACCTTCTACCGGCAGATGACTGGCTGGGTGATGCTGGTGCTCGGTACGGCATGGACCATCGTCTCCCTGGACCCTTCGCAATTCGACATCCGTGAATCTCTGCCGCTGCACCTGTGCGATGTTCTGCGCCCAGTATTGGCGCTCGGTCTGATTACGGGCAATGAGCATGCGCTGACGCTGACCTATTACTGGGGCATCATCTTGAACCCGCAGGCAATTATCACCCCAGATGTTATTTATTACTTCGATCCGCGCTGGCTGCGCTTTGCCACCTACTGGTTCTTCCACATCACCGCACTGGCCATTCCGTTGGCGTTGACTTTCGGCTTGGGCTATCGCCCGACCTGGAAGGGCTACCGCTTTGCGGTGGGAGTAACCCCGGTGTGGATGGCCAGCGTCATGGCGGTAAACGCCCGCACAGATGGCAACTATGGATTCTTAAACCACGCGCCGGGCAGCCCCTCCATCATCAACCTGCTGGGGCCGTGGCCGTGGTACATCCTCGCCGAGATCGGCGCCGTGGCAAATAGGCTTTAGCGAGCCATACGCAAAAGCTTGGCGATGGCCCGCGGGATCGCCGCGGCAATCTGCGAAGCCGAGCAGATGGCATAGCCCTCCGGCGTTTGCGCCGCGATGGCTGCCGCATGGGCATGGATAGCCCCGGCATGCAGGACCTCGGTGATTAGCGCTTCCTGCAGATCGAAGTCAGCCTTCTTCTCCTGCATCCGCTCATCGAGATGCATCTGTGCGAGGACTGCGCCGAGGATGCCCGCGAGCACGTCGCCTGAACCAGGGGTAGCGGCATAGGAATGGCCTGCATTGTAGGCATAAATGGGTTGGCCGGGTGCGGTAACCAGGGTATTTCTTCCCTTGAGCAGCACGATGCAGCCCAGTGCCGTGGCGAGCTCCTGCAGTGGCGCTGCTTTGCCTGATGACAGGTCGAGGTCCTTGTTGAAGGTCGCCTCGTAAAGCTCGGTGAACTCGCCCAGGTGAGGGGTGAGAACCGTGACGGGCAGGCTTCCTAGGCGGGCGCGCAACTCGGGGTGACGGGCAAGGAGTCGCAGCGCATCGGCATCGATGACGGCCGGGATGAACCCATCGAGTACCTCCGCGAGCTCCGCTTGGGCCGCAGCGTCAGTGCCGCGTCCTGGGCCCACGACGATGGCCTGGGCGTGACCTGCTGAGTCAAGATTTGGGTGAACCACGAGTTCCGGCAGGAGCGAGGTGATGGAGCGGTCTCCGATAAAGCGCACCATGGCCGGGCTGGTGCGCACTGCCGCGGTGGCTGCCAAGATGCCAGCTCCGGGATAGGTGTCGCTTCCGGCGGCAATAGTCACCACGCCACCGGAATATTTATCGGAGGAAATCCCTGGGGTGGGGTCAACGATTGGTCCGGTACAGCCAACCGGGCGTGGGTGCGTGGCGATGCCGTGGGCGGTCTCGATGTTGCCGGGGCGCCACGCATATGCGGATTCCAGGGTGGGCTCGTTGGCGATGTGCCCGGCCGGTTGCGCGAGCGATTCGAGCATCGCGCTAAACGACGTCGCGCCGGGCAGCGTTAAGTCCGCCAGCACTACTTGGCCGCATTCGGCCGCAAGCACATGACCCATGCGTGCCCAACCGAAAGTTACGGTGACGTCAGCATGCACTGCGCCTTTGCGGGCGGCTACGCCGGTGTCCGCATTAATGCCAGTGGGCATATCGACCGCGAGCACCGGAATTCCTGCTGCCTGCTCGTAGACCTCCAGCGCCTGGCCGCTGAGCCCGCGTCCGGAACCGAGGCCAGCCACGGCGTCGATAAGCAAGCCCGTGTCATCGGGCAGGGAAGCGGTGGAATTAGGAGTGGACCCACTTTTTAGAACCTCGCCGCCGGCTTCCTCGAACGCAGCAAGAGCGGTTGTGTGGCAAGTCTCGGGTACGAGGGCTGTGACGGCGTGTCCCTGCTGGGCGAGGAGTGCACCGGCGAAAAGGCCGTCGCCGCCGTTGCCACCGCTGCCTGCCAGAATCATCATGCGGCCTGGGTGCGCGGCGAGCATCACCGCGGCGGCATCGGCCACCGCGTGGGCGGCCAATTGCATGAGCTGGTCTGGATAGCTCTGCTGGGCAAGTAGGCGCTCCTCGGCAGCGCGGACGGCGTCGACGTGAAAGGCATATCGCATGCCGCCCAAAATACCCGCCTGCTTAGGCTGGAGCGTTCTGGCAGGTAGGGCACCAGAACAGGTTCCTGCCTTCGAGCTTCTTTTCTGCGATGGGCTCGCCGCAGATATAACAAGGCATGCCGGCGCGGCGATAGACATAAACCTCGCCGCCATGGTCATCCTTGCGTGGCGTGCGACCCATGGCCTCAGGCGTGTGCTCCGGGCGGACTGTGTCGATACGGGCGGTGGGCACGCCGGCGCGCATGAGTTCTACTAAGTCTTCCCAGATGACATCGAATTCATGGCGGTCCAGTTCATTGCCGGCAATAAAAGGCGAGATGTTCTGGCGGAATAAAACCTCGGCGCGGTAGATGTTGCCGACTCCGGCGAAGAGATGCTGATCCATCAGCAAGGAGCCGATGCTGCGGCTCGACCTGTGCACCCGCGGCCAAAGGTTGGCCGGTGATGCGTCCTCGCGGATGGGGTCCTGGCCAATCTTGGCGAGGGCGACGTCGTATTCAGCATCCGTGATGAGCCGGCACCACTGCGGCCCGCGCAGGTTGGCAGCTAGGTCATCGCTTTCGATGCGCAGGCGAATCTGGCCCCAGACATCGTCCAAAGGCTCAAAGCGCAAGCTGCCGATCAACCCGAGGTGAATATAGATGATGTGCTCTGGCGCATCGGCGGAAAAGTGCATAAAGAGGTGCTTGCCGCGCGCTTCGGCGAAATCGAGCTGCGTCCCATCGAGCATGGCTGCTTCCGCCGCAAAGCGGCCCTGCGGACTCGTGACGCGCAGCGGCCCACCCCGGAAATCAAGGTTGAGGCGCTGTGCAAGGTGATGAATGATGTGGCCTTCGGGCATGCGGACAAGTTTATTGCATGTGTCGCGGGGACAACGTGAGGATAAATTGGACATCTTTCCCGTTTGGAATGTGGGATTGAAGTGCGAAGACGAGACTTAAACGTTCATTTTCTGCTTTAAAGGTCTAGGTTAAATAGACGAAAGTTAACATAATAAACATTTATCTATTTTGTCGCTTAGCTTATAACGCAACCATATCTGATAAAGATTGGCCCAAATATATAGTGACTCGTTTCATATTTATTTTTCTTCCGGGTTAATTGGACTAGAAAGTGCCAGCACATGGCGCTAAATCTTTATTAAGTTAGGATTAGTTAACGAATTTCTTTATCGGATTTTGTCCGATTGGCTTTGTAAACGTTGACTTTGAAACCGCCGTTGATATGCTTCGCATGGATGTATCTACTGGTGAGTGATAGATCCAACCGCTGCGCATGTAGGGGTGCGCGGCGGCTATAGTCAGGTGGGTGGGACTGCCTGGCTGTAGAGGGTGGGGGCTTGTTCCGCACCCTTAGAGAGACAGGTAACGCCTGGGCCCTGGAAAGGATGGGCCCAGGCGTTACTCGTATGTTTAGGCGGCGTCGTCAGTGCGGTTTCTTGTGGTGTGGTGCCGTGGCAGGGCGTATGAGTAAACCCGGTTCTTTCGAGTAAAATCCAATCCAAAAGATCCAGCCCGGTTGCGGGGATTGTCTATGGCGGAAGGCCTTTATAAATGACGCGTTTGCTTGGTTTTGACCGTGAGAAGTACATCGAGATGCAGTCGGAGCACATTCACGCACGGCGCGGGGAAATCGGCGGTAAGCTCTACTTGGAGATGGGCGGCAAGCTTTTCGATGACATGCACGCCTCCCGCGTGCTGCCGGGCTTTACTCCCGATAACAAGATTGCGATGCTTGAGCGCATCAAGGACGATGTCGAGATTCTCGTCTGCATCAACGCCAAGGACATTGAGCGCCAGAAGACGCGCGCTGACCTCGGGATCCTCTACGAAGATGACGTCTTGCGCTTGGTAGACGTCTTTCGCGGCCGTGGCTTCCTAGTAAACAACATCGTCATGACCCAGCTGGAGGATGGCAACAGCCAAGCGGAGGCCTTCATTGACCGCCTGGAGCGCCTTGGGCTTAACGTTGCACGTCACCGCGTTATCCCGGGTTATCCTTCCAACACAGACCTCATCGTTTCTGAGGAAGGCCTTGGCCGGAACGAGTACGCGGAAACCACGCGTGACCTGGTTGTCGTCACTGCGCCGGGGCCAGGCTCAGGCAAGCTGGCGACCGCCCTATCGCAGGTCTACCACGAGCACCAGCGCGGTGTGCAGGCTGGATACGCCAAGTTTGAGACCTTCCCTATCTGGAACCTGCCGCTCGATCACCCAGTGAACCTGGCTTACGAGGCCGCAACCGTTGACCTCAACGACGCAAACGTCATCGACCACTTCCACTTAAGCGCCTACGGCGAGTCCACGGTGAACTACAACCGCGATGTCGAGGCCTTCCCGCTGCTTAAGACCCTCCTGGAGAAGCTGACCGGCAACACCCCGTACCAGTCCCCAACGGATATGGGCGTCAACATGGCTGGCTTCTGCATCACCGATGACGAAGTCTGCCGTGAGGCCTCCAAACAGGAGATTATTCGTCGCTACTTCAAGGCTTTGGTGGAAGAGGCGCGCCTCGGCTTGGATTCCACGCAGTCCGAGCGCGCGGCCGTCGTCATGGCGAAGGCTGGCATTAAGTCTGATGACCGCCCGGTAGTAGTGCCGGCGCGCGAGCGTGCCGCGGAAACTGACGAGCCGGCCTCTGCGCTGCAGCTTACCGACGGCACCATCATCACCGGCCGCACTTCTGCGCTGCTGGGCTGCTCCGCTGCCATGCTGCTCAATGCGCTTAAGCATCTCGCCGGCATCGACGATGAGATCCACCTGCTGAGTCCAGAGGCCATCGAACCGATCCAGAAGCTCAAGACCGAGTATCTGGGTTCGCGAAACCCGCGCCTGCACACCGACGAGGTGCTCATCGCTCTTTCCGCCTCCGCTGCGAAGGACGAGAACGCTCGCCGTGCAATGGCGGAACTAAAGCAGCTGGCAGGTTGTGACGTTCACACCACCACCATCTTGGGCTCGGTGGATGAGGGAATCTTCCGCAATTTGGGCGTGCTCGTGACCTCCGATCCGGTCTTTGCACGTAAGCAGGCGCTTTACCAGAAGCGTTAAGCTCAAAGATTTTCGGGAAATTTAGGAAAAGCAACAGCTCACGCCTACAATCGATGGCGTGAGCCTCAGCAAAATTCTCCTTTATTACTGCTTTACCCCAATCAGCGATCCCACTGCCATCATGTTGTGGCAGCGCAACCTATGCGAAAAACTCGGGCTGAAGGGCCGCATCCTCATCTCCGAGCACGGAATTAACGGCACCGTCGGTGGTGACATGGATGCTTGTAAGCGCTATGTCCGTGAGACCCGCGAGTACCCGGGCTTTAAAAAGATGGAATTCAAGTGGTCCGAGGGTAGTGCCGATGATTTCCCACGCCTGTCCGTGAAGGTTCGCGACGAAATCGTGGCATTCGGCGCGCCCGGTGAGCTAAAGGTGGATGAGAACGGCGTCGTCGGTGGCGGCGTGCACCTGAAGCCAGAGCAGGTCAACGAGCTGGTTAAAGAGCGCGGCGACGAAGTCGTCTTCTTCGATGGCCGCAATGCCATGGAAGCTGAGATCGGCAAGTTCAAAAACGCTGTCGTCCCAGATGTTAAGACCACCCATGATTTCATCCAGGAAATCGAGTCCGGCAAGTATGACTGGATGAAGGATAAGCCAGTCGTTTCCTATTGCACCGGCGGCATTCGTTGCGAGATTCTTTCTTCCCTGATGAAGAATCGTGGTTTCAAAGAGGTCTACCAGATAGACGGCGGCATCGTCCGCTATGGCGAGAAATTCGGCAACGACGGTCTTTGGGAAGGCTCCCTCTACGTCTTTGACAAGCGCATGCATCACGAATTTGGGCAGGGCCTGCAAGATCCAGGTTTTATCCAGCTTGGCCACTGCGTGCATTGCGGCAATGCCACCAACACCTTCCATAACTGCATCAACGAGGACACCTGCCGCAAGCAGGTGCTCATCTGTGATGATTGCATCCAGAGCGTAGAAACCCAGCACTGTGGGCGTCCAGATTGCGCGGAAGTAGCCGCGGCTGCGGCGCAAAGTGCAGCTCAGTAACCAGCGAGCACGAATTTGCGGTTAAGGTCTTGGCTGAATCCGAGCCTGAACCAGAGCCTAACCCGAAGCCGATTCCAAAACCACAGCCAACGCATGGCTCTTCGATGCCTAATTCTTGTGGGCCGGTACTCGCTGCCGCAGCTGGGAGGTCTAGCTGGTGGTGCGGCCGCCGCGCTGCTGTTGGGTCTGGTCATCGCAGGATGTGCGGGTAGCGGCTTCGGCTCTAGCTCGGCGTCTTAGGCGCAAGGAAGACCGAGATTCACGGATTCACGGGGGAACGGTTAGCCCAGCGGAACCAACAAGATTTGAATGTCGGTGATGCACCACAGCATGAAGTTGCAGGCCATTACCCAGAAAATTGCCATCCAGGAGCGCCAGCGCAGATAGCGTTTGAGCTTGCGCACCATGATGACGGCGGTGCCCACCATTCCCAGGAACGGGATGATGACGGTGGTCAGTGCAAAGAAGCGGCGCTGGCCTTCGGTGCACAGCCAGGTGGCAAGCTGGGCGTCGCAAAGCGCCCCGCCCTGGGAGCGGGTAATTAGGGCCACCGCAAATGCGTAGAGGCCGGAAAGTAGCAGCACAGCGACCATGAACCAGATAGCCTGCCGGGAAGAGCGGCGGTTGGCCGCAGCTACCGCTAGGGGATCTGGCTCATCCGCGAGCTCATCGAAAGAGCTTGGCTCCGGGCGCCGCAGGTTGGCGTAGTCGGCATCAGTTGTCAGATCGTTTTCCGGATGCTCAGGCTGGAGATTCATAGGCCAAAGTCTAGTCGCCGTGGATTAGTCCGCAGTTTCGACTGAAGGCGCTGAGTCCGAAGGACGCACCAGAACTGGGACGCGCACATGCGGAAGCAGCTCGGTGGCCGTGGAGCCAATGAATACGCGTTCGAAGGGGCCCATCGGGGAAGAACCTAGGCACATCAAGTCGCCCTTCTTCCACTTCAGCGAGTCCACCGCGCCAGACCAGCCATGGCCGGTGCCGATTGCGGTAGTAATCGGTAGCTCTGGGAAGCGCTCTGCCACCACATCGTGTGCGCGGTCCAGCATGGACAAGGAATGCTCGTGCCAGCCTTTGGCTAGCTTGGAGGCGACGTCGACGTTGCCGCTGACCTGGGCGTCGAGAAGCCCGTCGGCAGAAAAGGCCACGATGCGCAGCGGAACGTTCCATGCATTCGCCAGGCGGGCGGCGCACAGCAAGGCGGGGTCCTCGGAGTCGCCGCGCTCGGTGAAAGCGAAGTTGATGCGGGTCACGCCATGCTTGGAAAGCTTGATATCGCGCGGGGAAAGGCCCAATGGAATAGGGGAGAAGTGCAGCAGGGCGTCGGCAGTCGAGCCTGCGAAGAAACGGCCTTTTGGCGCGGATTGGTTAGCGCCAAGCAGGATTGCATCCGCGCCGAATTCTTCTGCCATCTCGGTCAGCAGCTGCGGGCGGGAGGGGCCGGCCAAAAGAACGGAAGGTTCTTCGTCCAGCTGGGAATCGGAGATACCCGCCGCCTCGAGTGCTTCCAGAACGCGTTCTTTGCACTTAGCCTGTTCCTTGGTGAACCACTTTTTAAATTTATTGCCGTGCTTGTTCAGCGCGGTGGTGGCCAGCGGGACGGAGATCGTGGAAACGACTCTGATGCGAACGTTGGTGGATCGGGCGAGCCACGCTGCAAAATCGATCGCTTCAGTGCCAGTGGAGGAAGGACTCCACGAAATTAGGATTCGCACAGGGTCTTTAGCGAGAGAAGCAAAAGACCTGTGTTGATAATTTTTATCCATTCAGCAATACATCCCGTGAACTGTCCGGGGGCGTAATTCTTAGCCCATTATTAGTCACGGGAGGGGCGAAAAAGAAATCCGGGTCTGCTCCGCATTACCCCTGGTTGCTTTGGTCTACATGCGGTTTCATGCCCGGTTTCTTTGCTAAGCGGGCTTTAGTTCATTGTCGGGCGATAGACGTCTGCCAACTTGGCAATCAGGGAACTCATCTGACGAGCCTCTTGCAAGTCTTTAGGTTCCATCCACTGCAGGATCTCCGCCAGGGCGGCGGCACGCTGACGGGAGACGATGTTCAGTTCAGATTCACCTAGTTGGGTCAGTGCCACGAGGACGCCGCGGCGGTCTTTGTCATCTCGGTGGCGCTCCACAAAGCCGTGGCGCTCCAATTGGTATAGGGCATTGGACGCGGTGGGCATGCGGATGAGTTCTGCCTGTGCGATGGTGCTCACGCGGGATGGGCCGCGCAGGCGCAGCTGGTTCATGATGGAGACCTGGGAGGTGGTCAGGGAGGAACCTTCGGTGGTGCGCTGGAAGATGAGCATCAGCTTGTTTAGCGCGGGCTGAATGCTGCGGGCTACGTCAAGGGCGTCTTCGTAGGTGGAGGGGGACTCAGCAGCTTGTTCACTCATGGAAAGTAATAGTAGCGCCCGTACACTCGCAACGGTAGTTAGGCTACGAAAAATTTAGCTTTTGAGTTGAAAAATACTTTCCGCTCATTCGCACGCGGGAACAGGTGGCGTGGTTAAGCTGTTGTCTAATTTGGTGTCTGGTCAACTTCAGGCCTGGATCTAGGAAAGGAGGATAGGACCACTGTGGCGGTTTCTTTCAAACACGTGATCTCCCACGAGTGGGAGCGTGCGCAGCACCTGCGCAAATATCGAGCGGGCCTTATAGAAAAGGACGCGCTTTGCGACGCCGACTTTCTCCTCCGCGCAGCAGCCAAGCACCATGGCATCGACATGGTGCGCAAATGTCCTCTCTGCGGGGAGGCGATGCGCCTTACTAAATGGGTCTATGGCGAGGCGTTAGGGCGGCGTGCCGGCAGCGCGCGCAGCGATGAGGAAATCGCAGAATTCGTCGCCGAAGGCATCGAATTTACGGTTCATAAAGTCGAAGTTTGTACGGCGTGCCGGTGGAATCACCTATTGGCGGCGGCGACGGCCTATGATGAAGGTTAGTTTTTGGCTCGGCCGTTGTGGCCGGTAAGCTGCATTTATTTAAGAAAATCTGCCCATGATTGACGAGGACACGAAGCAGTGACCGAAAAGGAATCCGCCCAACAGAGAGCTGGGCGTCATAGTAAAAAATCTACGAACCAGCGCAAACGACGTCGCTGGCCCTGGATTGTTTTGATCGTTGCCTTGGTGCTCGTGGTTGTGCCCGCAGCTCTCTTCGGCTACGCCTACTCCCAATACACGGTCCCGGATCCAAAGGACCTTCAGGCCAACCAGGTTTCGACCATTGTTGCTGGTGACGGAAACACCCAGCTGGCTAAGTTGGTGCCGCCGGAAGGCAACCGCACGCAGGTCAAGCTGGAAGAAGTCCCTGATTACGTAGAAGATTCCGTGCTTTCGGCCGAGGACCGCGAGTTCTGGACCAACTCGGGCTTTTCCTTTACCGGCTTAGGCCGCGCAGTCTTGGGAAAGCTCACCGGTGACTCCACCGCGGGTGGTGGCTCCACCATTACCCAGCAGTATGTGAAAAACACTCTGGTGGGTGACGAGTACTCCTATGTCCGTAAGATTCGTGAGCTCATCTACTCCATCAAGATGACCAACGAATGGTCTAAGGAAGACATCCTGCAGGCCTACCTGAATACGGTCTACTTCGGACGTAATGCTTATGGCATCCAGGCTGCTTCGAACGCCTACTTCAACAAGGACGCAAAGGATCTCACCGTGGAAGAGGGCGCCATGTTGGCCGGCCTTATCCAGTCTCCTTCCGTTCTTGATCCGCGCGTTGATGAGGAAAGCTCCAAGGCGCGTTGGAACTATGTTCTCGATGGTTTGGTAGAGATGGGCGATCTCAACGCCACCGAGCGTAAGGGAATGCAGTTCCCGCAGACTCGTGATCCTTCCGAGTACTCCGCATACACCGAGGCGCCGGGCGCTTTTGGCCACATCAAGAATCAGGTCATCGCCGAACTCGAGCGCGTCGGTATCACTGAGGATCAGGTGGCAACCGGTGGTCTGAAGATCACCACCACCATCGATATGAACGTGCAGAACGCCTCCACCGATGCGGTGGATGGTCAGCTGGCTTCCCTGCAGGAAGACGCACGTGCTGCTGCCGTCACCATTGACCCGGCAACCGGCGGTATCCGCGGCTACTTCGGCGGCAACGAGGCAACTGGTTGGGACTACGCAAATGCGGGTCTGCAGACCGGCTCCACCTTCAAGATCTTCACTCTTGCGGCAGCACTGCAGCAGGGCATTGGCTTGGATACCTATTACTCCTCGGCTCCTTATCAGCTGCCTGGTTCCCAGGTGGTTACCAACGTCGATGGTGGCTGCGGCAGCTGCTCCATCGCTGAGGCGTTGAAGAAATCCTACAATACCTCCTTCCTCCGCCTGCAGGACGATCTGGAAAACCGTACGCAGGACACCGCAGACATGGCGCATGCTCTGGGTATTGCAAAGTCGCTGCCGGGCATCGATAAGACCCTGAGCGAGAAGGGCGGGACTCCGTTCGAGGGTGTTGTGCTGGGCCAGTACCAGTCCCGTCCGCTGGATATGGCTAGCGCTATGGCCACTTTGACCAACGGTGGCGTTTGGCACCAGCCTCACTTCGTTCAGAAGGTGGAGACCACCGGCGGCGAGGTTCTCTACGAGTTCGATGACAAGGGTGGCGAGCGCCGTGTTTCCGCGAACGTTGCCAACAATGTCTTGAAGGCAATGCTCCCGGTCGCAGGTTGGTCCAACGGTGCTCTGGCCGGCGGCCGTGAGTCCGCTTCCAAGACCGGTACCACGCAGCTGGGCGATACCGGCAACAACAAGGACGCTTGGATGGTTGGCTCCACCCCGCAGCTAGCAACCGCCGTGTGGGTTGGTACCGCTGACAACACCTCTGCCATCTTCAACTCCTATGGCGGAATCATGTACGGCTCGAACTCCCCGACTCAGATTTGGAAGCAGATTCTGGATACCTCGCTGGCTAACGCTGAGTACAAGTCCTTCCCGCAGGCTTACCCCGTCCGTTACGGTAGCGGTAGCTGGGGTTCGGGTTACACCGGCTCCTACGACTCTTCCTATAACTCCGGTACCGCTGGCGGCGACAGCAACACCGCTCCGGAACAGGACGCTCAGGCACCTACTCCGGCACCAGAGGAACAGGCCCAGCAGCCGGCGCCTTCGCCGGAACAGCAGCAAGGCCAGCCGGGTCAGCCGGGACAGGGTCAGCAGGGCCGTCCGGCACCGCCTAATCAGCCGGCGCAAGATGTCCCGTCGATTGAGGACATCATTAGCGGCCAAGGCGATTTGGCCGATCTGCTTAATCAATAGGAGATCAGCGTGACTGATAGGGCCCTTCGTAAGGTGAAGTCGGTGGCGCAAGCTCGCCCCGCTTCACCTGTTGCCCCCGCATCACCCGCCGCCACGGATAAGGCAGCGGCGGAAAATACTGGACTCGTTCCGCTTTCGTCGGAGCCTTTTGCGCACGATGTCGTCGAGTTCTTCGGAGGGCCGAAGGGTCGTTTCGCATATTCGGGCAAGAAGCAATGGTTTAGCCCCCTGCGCGCCCTCATCGCGGTGGCTTGGATGTTTCTGGTATTCGGCTTTCTCAGCAAGGCCACTTGCGCGGGCAGCCGCACTTCTGCAGAAGGGCTCATTTCGCTGAACTGGGATGGCAACCGTCAGTACACCTCGTTCTGCTACAACGACATCATCCCGCTCTACGGTGGCCGCGGCCTCGACCAGGGTGGCTTCCCTTATGCCTTTTCGTGGCAGGAGGGTGACCTCACCCGCTACATGGAATACCCAGTCTTGGCCGGGATGTTTCAGGGAATCATGGGTTGGCTCTCGCGCACTACCTACCCGGTGGGCCACTGGTTTGGCATCGCCGAATCCGGTTGGTACTTCGGGCTCACCGCACTGGTGATGTCGTGCATCTGGGTCGTTACCGTCTACATGGTCTTCCGCCTGACCGGAAACCGGGCGTGGGACACCGTACTGATGGCGGCCAGCCCACTGGTAGTCATCCATGGATTTACCAACTGGGACATCCCCTCCATCGCTTTCATGGTGGGCGCACTTCTCGCCGTAACCCGTGGCAAGAATTGGCTCGCCGGAATCCTGATTGGTTGCGGTACTGCGTTCAAGCTGTGGCCACTATTCATGCTGGGCGCGTTCTTAGTGCTGGCAGTGCGAAACAAGAAGTGGGCGCCGTTAGGCGCAATGCTCGGCGGCACGGTGATCTCCTGGCTCGTGGTCAACGTCCCTGTGGCAGTAAAGTACCCGGAGGCTTGGCACGAGTTCTTCCGCTTGAACGAGGAACGTGGCGCGGAGTGGACCACCATCTATGCTGTGCTTAACCGCGTGACGGGAATTGAGTTCAGCCCGGAATTCCTCAACGCCTTCACCCTGCCCGCCTTCCTCATCGCATGCGCGGTCATTGGAGTCTTCGGACTGCGGGTGGCACGTACGCCGCGCGTGGCCGAGCTAATCTACCTCATTTTGATGGCCTTCTTGTTGGTGAACAAGGTTTGGTCCCCGCAGTATTCGCTATGGTTGGTGGTCCCGGTTCTGTTGGCCCTGCCGCGTTGGCGTTTGCTGATGAGCTGGATGCTTGTCGACGCCCTGGTGTGGCCGGTTCTCATGTGGCACATGCTGGGGGAGGAGAACAAGGGCATCGGGCATGAGCTGCTCGATATCATGGTCATCGCCCGCGACGGCTTCATCATCGTCATTGGTGTGCTCGTCGTGCGCCAGATGCTGGGCAAGAGCGTCGATAAAGTCCGCGCGGCACACGCAGGCCGCGATCCGCTAGTAGGGGAGTTTGCCTAAATGGGTATCACAATCGTGGGAATCGTTTCGATCGTCCTCGGGTTCTTCTGCGTCATGGCTGCTTACTATCTCTATCAGCGCAGCGATGACCGCCGTTGGCCCATCTTGCTTGGCCTGCTGGCGCTTTTGTTTCTGACGGTGATTCCAGCCGGCAGTGCGATCTTCTTCGCCACCACCATGCGGAGCTAGGTGCGAGCCGCGCGCACGGGCGTTCGTGTGCTTGGTTACAGACTGTAAGTCCTCAGCGGAAATATCCCGTTGAGGATTTCTTTTTGGCCGGTCAATGCGCTATTGTGGTGGGGTTGCTTGACGCAACGTACCCTCCTGCCATATCCGCAAAGGTGATATGGCCGAAAACAATTACTAGACCATAGGAGGTGATGAGGTCCGTGCGTCACTACGAAGTCATGATTATTCTGGATCCTAACCAGGATGAGCGCACCGTATCCCCGTCCCTAGACAAGTTCCTGGAAGTTGTCCGCAAGGACGGCGGCAAGGTTGAAAACGTTGATGTATGGGGCAAGCGTCGTCTTGCTTACGCCATCAACAAGAAGGAAGAGGGCATCTACGCCGTCGTTACCCTTGAGTGCGAGTCCGCATCGGTGCTCGAGCTTGACCGCCGCCTGAACCTGAACGACACCATCCTGCGTACCAAGGTTCTGCGCACCGACAGCAAATAGCGGATACTGGTTTCAGAGTTTTAAGAATCCACGTAACCGATAAGGAGAACAGACCATGGCACAGGGAGATACCCCAATCACCGTTGTTGGCAACGTAGTTGCTGACCCGGAGCTTCGCTTCACCCCAGCGGGTGCGGCTGTAGCAAACTTCCGCGTTGCTTCCACCCCTCGTCGCTTCAATTCGCAGACGAATCAGTGGGAGGATGGCGAAGCCATGTTCCTGACTTGCAACGTGTGGCGCCAAGCCGCAGAAAACGTTGCAGAGACTTTGACCAAGGGCATGCGAGTCATTGTTAATGGCCGCCTCCGCCAGCGTTCTTACCAGAACCGCGAGGGCGAAAACCGCACTGTCTTTGAGGTTGAGGTCGACGAAGTTGGCCCATCCCTGCGCTACGCTTCCGCTCAGGTCACCCGCAAGTCCGCCAATGGCGGCAATGGTGGTGGCAACTACGGCGGCCAGCAGCAGAACCAGGGCGGCAACAACTTTGGCGGCGGCAACCAGGGTGGCTTTGGTGGAAACCAGAGCGCTCCGCAGCAGTCAGCTCCTTCTAATGATCCGTGGAATTCTGCACCACAAGCCGGCAGCTTCGGCGGTGCAGACGCTGAACCCCCGTTCTAAACACTGTCAAACGCAATTATTAACTAACTCAATTGAAAGGCAGGGATCATGAAGCTGATCCTCACCGCTGCCGTTGAGAACCTCGGCGCCCCAGGCGAAATTGTTGAGGTCAAGAACGGCTACGGACGTAACTACCTGCTTCCTCGCGGCCTGGCTATCGTTGCCACCCGCGGTGCTGAGAAGCAGATCGAGGGCATCAAGCGCGCCCAGGAAGCTCGCGCAATCCGCGACCTGGATCACGCACGCGAGGTCCGCAACCAGCTCGAGCAGCTCTCCGGCGTTCAGGTTGTAATGAAGACTTCTGAAAACGGCAAGCTTTTCGGCTCCGTTTCTGCAGACGACATCGTTTCCGCTATTGAGGCCGCTGGCGGCCCGAAGCTGGACAAGCGCATCGTCGTTCTGCCAAAGGGCCTGGTCAAGAAGACCGGCAACTACCAGGTCGAGCTGAAGCTGCACGCTGATGTTCTCGGCAAGGTGAACTTCTCGGTCGTCGCTGCCTAAAACTGATTTAAGGCGCACGACGGTTTCCATGCCCGAAGCATGGAAACCACAATGACAACAGCAACGCAGTTGGTCCTTGGGGCCTGCCATGTGAGGTGGCAAGCCCCAGGGGCCTTTTGCGCGTTTTAGGCACGATTTCACCCGCCTGTGGACAACTGTGGATAACTTTCCAAATCTGTGGATAACTTTTGTCAAGTGGAAGCTGCTTTTACCGCTCGTTAATCCGCGGGTAAAAGCGTTAATACGCAGGTAAATGCGGTTGTCCACTGGTTTTGTGTACATTTTCACATTGGCAAAAACACCACCTGACCTGCGCTTATAGTAATCGCAGGTCAGTGGCTTGAAGGAGTTATCCACAGGTCCTAACAGCAGTTCTGGGACAAAAGTACGCACTCACCTGGGAATTGCACAAGTGCCTGTGGAAAACTTTCGTTTTATACCCAAGCGAAGCGCGTGGAGGGGCGAAAATTGTATGTCTATCCCCTGCATTAGACTTAGAGCTCGAAAGAGTAGCCGAGGGGAGATATGCCGCCTAGCGGCCGCAAAAATATGGTGGGATGGATTGTCTATGACTAATGCAAGCTTTGATGACTCTGACTACGTACCGCCAGAGGCGCCCGATGTGCCGGAGGTAGAAGATCGCCCCTACCGCGGCAAGCGCAGGGATGACGTTAAGCGCTATGGCGAGTTCCGCCAGCCGCCTTCAGATAGGGAAGCGGAGCAAGGCGTCTTGGGCGCTATGCTCCTTAGCCCGAATACGGTTATGGAAGTCATTGAGGAGCTCGAACCAGATGACTTTTATTACCCAGCGCATGCGTTGATTTACCAGGCTATGGTCGATCTTTATGCCGCCGGCACTGACATTGACGCGGTCATCGTGGCCTCCCGTCTAGACCGCTATAACAATCTGGAGCGCGTGGGTGGTGCGCCCTATTTGCACACCCTTTTGGCCACCGTGCCTACTGCAGCGAATGCTCGCTACTATGCGGAAATCGTTGCGGAAAAGGCAGTTCTGCGCAAGCTTGTTGACGCAGGTACGCGAGTTGTTCAGCTGGGTTTTGAAGGCGCCGAAGATGCAGAAATCGAGTCTGTCTTGGATCGTGCCCAGCAAGAAGTGTTTGCGGTGGCGCAGAAGAAGACAACCGAGGATTATCAAGTTCTTGGAAAGCTTATCGATCCAACCATTGACGAGCTCGCGATGCTGCAGCAAAACGGTGGCTTGGAGGCCGGCGTACCAACTGGCTTCATTGACTTGGACAAGCTCACCAATGGTCTGCGTGCAGGGCAGATGATCATTGTCGCGGCGCGTCCTGGTGTTGGTAAGTCGACGCTGGCCATGGACTTCATGCGTTCGGCTTCGTTGCAGCATGGCAAGACTTCCGTAATCTTCTCCCTCGAGATGTCTGCCTCTGAGATCGTGATGCGTTTGCTCTCGGCTGAGGCGGAGGTAAAGCTAACCGATATGCGCGGTGGCCGCGTTTCCACTGAAGACTGGGCCAAGATCGACCAGACGCTCAACCGCATCCAAGACGCGTCACTGTTCATCGATGATTCTCCGAACCTCACCATGATGGAGATTCGCTCCAAGGCCCGCCGCCTCAAGCAACAACATGGTTTGGACCTCATCGTGCTTGACTATATGCAGCTGATGTCTTCCGGCAAGAAGGTTGAATCCCGTCAGCAAGAGGTCTCGGAATTCTCCCGACAGCTTAAGCTTTTGGCCAAGGAGCTCGAGGTGCCGCTGATTGCTATTTCCCAGCTGAACCGTGGCCCGGAGTCCCGCACTGACAAGAAGCCGCAGCTTGCTGACCTTCGTGAGTCGGGCTCGCTGGAGCAGGACGCCGATATGGTTATGCTGCTTTACCGCCCAGACTCCCAGGACCGGGATGACCCACGAGCCGGCGAGGCTGACATCATTCTGGCTAAGCACCGTGGTGGTCCTATCGATACAATCCAGGTTGCGCACCAGCTGCACTACTCCAAGTTCGTCAACATGGCACATGGCTAATAGCCTGCCGCACCCTCAGAATAGGCAACCGGTGTCGCATATCCGCGGCTTAGCGATTTCCGGCGCCTTTGCCGCGGCCGTTATGGCATTGAGCCTCAGTGGCGTTGGTTGTTCCGGCACCCCAGCGCCTGAAGGAGGCACGGGGCAGCCCACGTCGGCGCCCGTGATGCCCACTAAACCCTCTCCGCAGGTAAATGCCCAGAAGTTTGTTTATGGCCATCAACACCCGCGACAACATGGATACTTGGTGACGCCCAAGAAGCTTTCACCTGCGAAAAAGATCCCTTTAGTGGTTTTCTTCCATGGTGGTGGATGGCAAGAAAAGTCTACTGCGCGCTCTGCGGCACCCGTGGTCAACGACCTAGCCCAACACGGAGTTGCAGTGTGGAACGTGGAATACCGTGGCGTGACTTTGAACGCGAAGGATGCGCCTGGTGGGTGGCCAATGACGTACAACGACGTTGCGGCGGCTATTGACTTCATTCCGCAGCTCGCGCATGAATCACGCATCCCCCTCGACATCAGCAATGTCGTTGTTGCTGGTTATTCAGCGGGCGGCAACCTTTCGACGTGGGCTTGTTCGCGTCCGGCGCTGCCGGCAAAGGCACCTGGTGCCGCACCAAAGTTCCGCGTAGATAAATGCGTGGGTATTGCCGGTGTTTATGACATGCACCTGGCCTTTAGACAGCACGATAAGTTTGTGCGCACGCTTCTAGGTGGTACGCCGCGCCAAGTGCCGCAGCGTTATTTCGAAGCTTCACCTGCGGACAATGTCAACGACAAAGCCCGCATCGTGGTGCTCCACGGTAAAAATGACAAGACCGTCAACGCCGACGAGGTCAAATACTTCATGGCTCGAGCACGTGCGCATGGACTCAGCATTGAGACGGTGCTCCTCGATGACGCGGAGCATTATTCGTGGTCTAAGCCGGAAGGGCCGCAGTGGAAAGCTGCGCGGAAAGCGATTCTTCAGCAGATCCATACAGAGACAAATCCTTGACCTTTGCAGGATCACCTAGGCGCGGGCCGAGTACTACGAGCACGATAAATACTGCGGTCGTGGCGATGGCCAACCATTGCCAGAAGGCGTGCAATCTTTTTCCGAGCTGTTGCGCGAACCAGGCGCCGAAGAATGCACCCAGGGTGTTGAAGAAGAGATCATCGATGTCGGTGCGCCCTAGCGAAAAGACGTATTGGATGGTCTCGACTAGGGCAGAGAAGACAAGACCCCAGATCGTTGCCTTGAGTTTCGAGCCCACCTGCACGTAGAGCAGTATTCCAAGTGGGACGAAGAATGCGAAGTTACCGCCGTATTCAAACGCGGGCTTGAACCAGCTGCCGGAGAACAGATCATCCAGCGGCATCAGACGCAGCTCCCTGGCGCGTTGATTGTCCGGATTCCAGAGATAGCCGATCTGGAAGAAGGCTTTCAGGGTGGTCAGTGACAAAATGACCGTGCAATATCCACCCAGAGCAACGGCAGCGCGCAAGCGTGCTTTCATCTCTATACCAGGGCCTTTCCCCGTTGTTCCGGAAGTAAGAATGCGGCAATTGTTGCCACGGCGAATGCGGCGGCGAAGATGGCAAAAAGCCAGGGCTTACCGCCGTGCGAGACTACCACTGGCACCATCAATGGAGCGAGAATGGAAGCAAGCCGGCCGAAGCCCGCGGCGGCACCCGTTCCCGCGCCGCGGAGGTGGGTGGGATAGAGCTCTGGGCCGATGGCGTAAAGCGCACCCCAGGCTCCCAAGTTGAAGAAGGACAACAGGCAACCTGCCACGAGAATCAAGGTCGTGGTGGATGCAAAACCATACATTCCTGCTGCACAGGCGGAACCGATTAGGAACGCGGCGAGCGTTGGGCGTCGGCCCCAGGATTCAATAAGCCAGGCTGCAGCGGCGTAGCCGGGCAGCTGGGCAAGCGTGATGATTAACGTGAAGCTGAAGGATTTAACCAGGCTGAACCCATCGGCTACGAGGAGTGAAGGAATCCAGATGAACGCGCCGTAGTAGCTCAAGTTCACACAAAACCAGATGCTCCAGAACGCGGCGGTCCGCCGGCGCAGTGATGCCGACCAAATGCTAGTCGAGGTGATGTCTTCCTCCCCGTAGGTCGGTGGGGTAACGGCAGAAGATTGAGGTTTGCCCTCGGATCTGGCCGCTGCTTCGAAGGAGGCCACCGCCTCTTCTGCCTCCGCGTGCCGGCCTTTGGATTCCAAGAAACGCACCGATTCGGGCAGACGGAGGCGCACGAACAGGGCGTAGATGGCAGGTGCCATTCCCAGCGCCAAGGCCCAGCGCCAGCCGCTAGGCGACGCCCCGACTACAAAGGTGCCAATGAGCGCTGCGAGCACCCAGCCCACTGCCCAGAAAGCCTCAAGTATGACCACCATGCGTCCACGCACTTTAAGCGGGGAGAACTCGGAAATGAGCGTTGATGCCACCGGCAGTTCTGCGCCTAAACCGAGGCCGACGATAAAGCGCAGGATAAGGAGCATCGTCAATCCGGTCGAGAGGGCTGATGCGCCGGTGGCCAAACCGTAGACCAGCAGGGTTAGCGCGAATACTTGGCGGCGCCCAATCTTATCGGCGAGCAATCCTCCAAAGGTCGCGCCGAGTGCCATGCCCACGAAGCCGATTGAAGCCAGCCAAGAGGATTCGGTAGGGCTAATGCCCCAGTGGGTTGCCAAAGCTGCCATGACGAAAGAGATGAGTCCGACATCCATGGCATCGAGTGCCCAGCCGATCCCTGAGCCGGCTAACAGCTTCTTGTGCTTCTTAGTAACAGGCAGGCGGTCGAGACGCTCCGCGCGTGAAATATGGCCTTGGTTGATTGTCCGCATACAAGGGCACTATAGCTTGGTCCAGCTCTGTGTGCTGGGAAAATGCTAGGAAGATTGGAAGTTGCGCAGACGCAGTGAGTTGCTGACAACGAACACCGAGCTAAAGGCCATAGCGATGCCGGCGAAAAGCGGGTTGAGTAGGCCCAATGCAGCCACTGGGATGAGCAGTACGTTGTAGGCGAAAGCCCAAAACAGGTTCCCCTTGATGATTCGTAGGGTGCGGCGCGAGAGCCGGATGGCGTCGGCTGCGGAGCGCAGATCGCTGTTCATCAAGGTGATATCGGATGCTTCAATCGCCACGTCGGTGCCAGCCCCCATGGCTAGGCCGAGGTCTGCCTGGGCAAGGGCTGCTGCGTCGTTGACGCCGTCACCCACCATGGCAACGGTCTTTCCCTCCTCCTGCAGGTGCCTAATTACCGCCACCTTGCCGGACGGCAGCACCCCTGCGGTTACGTCCGCGTTGGCGATGCCCACGGCCTTGGCGACGGCGCGCGCTGCTCCTTCGTTGTCACCGGTTAGAAGATGTGGGGTAAGGCCGAGTTCGCGGAGCTTGGCGACGGCCGCGGCAGACGTCGGCTTCACCGTATCGCGAACATCGATGATTCCAGCGAGCGTATCGTCCACGTAGACGGCGACCGGGGTTGCACCCTCGGCCTCCGCGGCCTGGAAGGTGGCGGCGAGCTCGCCGCGTGCTGCTTGCTCACCCTCTATGCGTCCGACGCGCACGCGGTGTCCGTCTACTGTGCCCTCGACGCCTTGGCCTGCCACGGAATGGAAGTCGCTTGCGGGCTCAATGCGGCCTGCCTGCGGCAGATCTTGGGCTGCTGAAACGATGGCCTTGGCAATCGGATGTTCAGAACCTGCTTCCACCGCCGCTGCGAGCAGGAGAAGCCTGCTTTCTGCTGTAGAGCCTCCCATTTGCTGTGCGAGATGCACACGTGCGACGGTCATTTTGCCCTCGGTGATGGTGCCGGTTTTGTCCATGACGATGGTGTCTACCTTCTTGGTGGACTCGAGGACCTCAGGGCCTTTGATGAGAAGCCCCAGCTGCGCGCCACGGCCAGTGCCCACCAAAATGGCAGTCGGAGTTGCAAGGCCCATTGCACAGGGGCAGGCGATGATGAGTACAGCGACCGCAGCGATGAAGGCTGGTGCGACGCCGTCCCCAAAGATCAAGTGCGCGAGCAGCGTTAGGGCGGCAATGATGATGACCACGGGCACGAAGACCTGTGCAATCTTGTCCACCAGGCGCTGGACTGGGGCCTTGGAAGCCTGGGCGTCGGTGACCAGCTTGGCCATTTGTGCGAGCGTGGTATCCGCGCCGACCTTGGTGGCGCGGACTTCTAAGCGGCCGGCGGAGTTTAACGTGGCGCCGGTAACGTGGTCACCCGCCTTGACTTCCACGGGCATTGACTCGCCTGTCAGCATGGACTCGTCTACGGCGGAGGCGCCGGCTTCCACGACGCCGTCGGTGGCTATCTTCTCGCCAGGACGAACGACGAATACGTCTCCTACCTGGAGCTGTGTGATGGGCACGCGTTTTTCCGCGCCGTCGACAAGCAGCGTAGCGTCCTTGGCGCCCATCCCCAGAAGCGTGCGCAGCGCCTCCGAGGATTGGCCCTTGGCTTTGACCTCAAACCAACGGCCCAACAGCAAGAATGTGATGACCATGCCCACCGATTCCAGATAGATGTGATCCATCTGTGCGTGGTTGGACATCAGCTCCATGTGCATCTTCATCCCAGGCTGGCCAGCGGTGCCGAAGAACATGGCATACAGCGACCAAAAATAGGCCGCGGTGGTTCCTATGGAAATCAGCGTGTCCATGGTGAAGGAGCCGTGACGAAGGTTTGCCCACGTCGCCTTGTGGAAAGGTGCGCCGCCGAAGATATAGACGATGGTCGCCAGAATTGCGGCCGCCCATTGCCAGTTGTCGAACTGCAGGCTGGGCAGCATGGAAACCAGCATTACCGGTGTGGAAAGCGCGGCTGAGATGAGGGTGCGGCGCAGTAGATCACGGGACTCCTGGGCGCGCGCGGCCGCGGTGGGATCTGAGCCATCCTCGGGGTCTTCCGCATCGGAAGAATCATCGCCCATAGTGAAAGCGTTGTAGCCGGCGCCGCGAACTACCTCAATGAGGGATTCGGGGTTTGCAGTGGCCGGGTCGTAGTCAATGGCGGCGGTCTCGGTGGCGAAGTTGACGTTGGCCGTTACTCCGTCGACCTTGTTGAGCTTGCGCTGCACGCGCGACGAGCACGAGGTGCACGTCATGCCGGAAACGCCAAGATCTAGGTGGGCGAGATTAGTCATGGTTTTAAGAGGGAAGAGTGAATCAGGAAGGGGAAGAGTGAATTAGGCCTTGACCTTGTAGCCTGCCTCTGCAACGGCGGCGACAACCTGCTCGTCGGTGAAGCCCTCGCCCTCGACGGTGACGGCGCCGGTGGTGTGGTCTGCGCTAACGGAGCTGACGCCGGCGATTTCGCCGACCTCTTCACGTACCGACATTTCGCAGTGTCCGCAGGTCATGCCCTCTACGGTGTAGTTCTTTACGCTCATTGTTTTTCCTTTCTTTGGGTACAACCCGACCGTATACCCCCAGGGGGTATATTGCAATAGTGCGCTAAGGAATAACACTCAGTCATGTACCGTTGATAGGAAAGACCCCGAAAAGCAGGAGAGATTTATATGGCAACTATCGACGTAACTGAAGAGACCTTTGAGCAGACCGTGTCCGGTGAGGGCATTACTCTCGTAGACGCTTGGGCTGATTGGTGCGGCCCGTGCAAGCGCTTCGCGCCGGTATTTGAGAAGGCTTCCGAGGAGCACCCAGACGCGACCTTCGCCAAGCTCGACACCGAGGCAAACCAAGGCCTTTCCGCAGCGCTGCAGATTCAGTCCATTCCTACCCTGATGATCTTCCGCGACGGCATCCTGGTCTTCCGCGAGGCGGGTGCATTGCCACCAGCAGCCCTCGAGGATGTGATCAAGCAGGTTAAGGAGCTCGACATGGAGGACGTTCGCCGTCAGGTTGAAGAGCAGAACGCGCAAAGCGAGAGCTAGGAAGGCAGCGGGTTCGGCGCATAGCGCTTTATCCCCCACCCTCAAGCTCTTTTCTCGGACGCTTTCTAGCTAGTCCGGCTAAACTCGCTAGAAAGCGTCCTTTTTATTGGGACCTTCCCTTATTTCCACACGCAAGGAGTTAGTTCAATGGCGAATCCATTCAGCAAAGGCTGGAAGTACGTAATGGCCTCTTTCGATCAGAAGATCGATGAGAACGCCGACCCTAAGGTGCAAATTCAGCAGGCTGTGGACGGTGCCAAGGAACAACACCGCAAGATCTCCGAGCATGCGGCGGAAATCATCGGTCACAAGAACCAGCTCGAGCTGCAGATCAACCGCCTGCTCAAGCAGCAGGAGGATTACCAAAACCAGACGCGCCGCGCCCTCGAGCTAGCAGATAAGGCGGATGACCCGCAGTCTGCTTCCGAGTACAACCAGGCTGCCGAGGTTGTAGCCTCTCAGCTGGTTGCTGTGGAACATGAGCTGGAGAACGTAAAGACTCAACACGCCGCTGCCGCTCAGGCTGCAGAGCAGGCTAAGGCTCAGCAGCAGCAGTCCGAGGCGCGCCTGAAGGAGCAGCTGGCACAGGTCGACGAGCTCATGGCGCAGGCTGATCAGGCTGCGATGCAGGAGCAAAACGCCAAGGTCGTGCAGTCCATGGACGAACTGCAGGCGGATGACTCCGTGCCTACACTAGATTCTGTGCGCGCAAAGATTGAAAAGCGCTATACCGATGCACTGGGTGCGCAGGAGCTGCACCAGGCTTCCGGCGGCAGCCGTATTCAGGAAATCACCGCGGCCGGCAATGACATGAAGGCAACCTCCCGTCTGGAGGGGATCCGCGCCGAGATGGCTAAGCAGAAAGAGCTAGGCTCCGGTGAGCAGAAGTAGCCACTAAGGCTTTTAAGGCAGAAATAGAAAAGAGGCGGCCACCTCCTTCTTTCCTCAACGCTGAGGGAGCTGAAGGGGTGGCCGCCTCCTTTTAGGCGAGGAGGTTAGCTTTCCTCGCGGCGGATGGCGATGAGGACGCCACGAATGCCGGAGTGGAAGCCATCGCGCAGATTGACGCGTTGGGATTCGCTCAGCGTGTACTCGTGCAGAGTTTCACAGGCAAACTGCAGCAGCGGGCGGTCGATCTCCGGCGGCAGGCCGCCGCCCGAGAGTAGGTGTGCTTGGTCGCGTTGCTCGGCGTTGGCGGCATTCTCGAACCACCAGGAGGCGTATTGCTGGCCGACGTCGAATGGCGACTGGAAGCCTGCAGAGGTCCAGACCTCCTCGGGTAGTGGCACGTACTTGGAGCGCAGCTTGCGGCGCGGAGCCATCATGGACGGCTTCGGTGCAGCTGGCTTCGGAGTCTCGGCTGCGCTTTGCGTTTCGTCGGTGGAATCCGTAGCTGGGGGCTGCGGTGCCTGCGTGTTCTCGGCCGCAGGCTTGGTTTCGGCAGTTTCACCCGAGCCCGCTGTGGTGGCCGTCTGTGGCGCGAGGTCGGCAGGGGAGGGGCTGGGCTTCGGCGCTGAGGTAAACGCTGCTTCTGCCTCGGAAGGCTCGCATTCGTCCTCTACTTGAGGCACCTGCGGCAGTTCTTCGTCGCTGTTGTGAGGCTCGCGGATGGTGGGTGGCAGTGGGCCTTCCAGGACCTGCAGCTCCATTGCATCGGCGAAATCTTCGCGCGGATCGAGGATGGTCGTGGTGTCACAAGCGTGGCGCAGGGCGGAGGACATGGAGTCCCAGCCAAAGCCGTAGAGGTGCACGCGCACGCCCGCGTTTACGGCTTCTTGTACGCCCGGGATCATGTCGGCGTCACCGGAAACCAAAACAAAGTCGGTGACTTGCTGCTTCATTGCAGCGAGAATCATGTCGGCAACGAGGCGGGTATCGACTGCCTTTTGGGTGCGGCGCTCGCCCCACTCGATGAGCTGGCCGGTGCGAAGCTGCACGCCATCACAGGTGCGCAGTGCGCGCTGGTAGCGGTGTGGGCCAGTGTCTGGGATTCCGTCGTACCAGTACTGGCGGTGAATGCGGTTTCCGAGCTGGTTCTCCACCATGGAACCGAGATTATTTACGACCTCTGGGAGGTCAATTTCTAGTTGCGCGCGAGCTCCGGTTTCCCATGAGTTATAAAAGCTCGCAAGCAGGTAAGACGTGTCAACGAAGACAAGTGTTCGTTCAAGCATGGCTCCTAAGTTCCGTTCCTAATAGTTCTAAATAAATTTGCTTTGGGATCCAGTGTGCCCCATTAGTCACTAAACGTCGATGCCTTGGGGGGAATTGGCAGGTCAGACGGTCTAGAAAAGTTTTGCTCTTGCGTAAACCTAAAATCCGAGGTACTTGTTTAGTTAGTTAGTTGAGTAACTAACCAGTTGAGCAAGCGAGGAGGTGCAGGCGTACATGGATAACTCAACGCAGCCGTTATTCAGACAGATCGCCGCGCTAATTGAGGACTCCATCGTGGAAGGTGGCCTGGAAGAAGGAGCGCAGGCGCCTTCGACGAATGAGCTAGCCGCCTTCCACAACATCAACCCCGCCACGGCGCGAAAGGGGATCACTTTGTTGACCGAACTCGGAATTCTAGAAAAACGCCGCGGCATCGGCATGTTCGTGGCGCCGGGCGCTACCGAGAAAATCCGCCAGCGGCGCCGCAATGACTTCGCCGCCGAATACGTCGCCCCCCTCGTCGATGAGGCCGTCCGCCTTGGGTATACGCGCGAGCAATTACAAGAACTTGTCCACCGTGTCGCAGAAAGCAGAGGACTCTACTCATGACCGCACACACCGCGAACACCGCGAACACCGCAAATGCTGCAATCACTGCAAACACCGTTGTAACCGCGCAGGGTGTTTCCAAGTCTTTCTCCCGCAAGACCGTCCTGGACGGCGTCAATATTCAGCTGGCGGAAGGCCGCATCTACGGGCTCGTTGGCCGCAACGGCACAGGCAAGTCCACGCTGCTTTCGCTGCTGGCCGGGCAGGCGCGTTACAAGGGAAAAATTGAGGTCTTCGGACAAGCGCCTTTCGATAACGCCGAGGTGATGGATCAGGTGGTCTTCGCTGGCGTGGACACCGCCTACCCGCGTTCCTGGAAGTTTGGCGCGATTGTGAAGGTTGCAGCCCAGCGCTACCCCCACTGGCAGCAGGAGGTGGCGGAGCATCTCATCGAGGTCTTCAACCTCGATCTGAGCACGCGCCACGGCTCGGCTTCCCGCGGCCAGCGTTCCATGCTGGCCATTGTCATTGCTCTCGCGGCGCGTGCACCGTTAACTCTGCTGGATGAGCCTTACCTGGGTCTCGATGCCTATAACCATGAGGCCTTCTATCGTGAGCTCCTCGCTGAGCTGGAGGCGCATCCGCGCACGGTGGTGTTGGCGACCCACGATCTGCACGCGACTTCGCAAGTGGTCGACAGCTACCTAGTGCTGCGCGACGGCGTTGTCCGCACTTTTGATGCCGCCCTGCTTGACGACGCCCTCGTTGAAGTCGCCGTTACCGGGTCCCTACCCGCAGAGCTGAAAGAGGCGGCGCTCGCTAAGGAGACCGTGGGTGGCAATACCCGCGTCATCGTGGAGCGCGGCGTCGCCCAAGGCAAGCCGGTCAACTTGGAAGATGCAGTGAAGCTCGCGATGGGAGGGCTCGATGTTTAAACCCATGTTTAGCCTGTTTTGGCACCACATCACCGACTATTGGTGGCACTGTCTCGCCGCGGTGGTACTGATTGTAGTTTTTCCCTCGGCGCGGTTCTGGACAGACTTCCCCCTAGTTTCGCAGGTTATGTACTCGTGCTTGGGTCTCAATTTGGCCGTTGCACTCTTGGTCCCTTTTCCGGCATTCAAGGCCTTTGGCTACCGGCGCGCGGATTTCCTTCGTTTGAATATTCCCCTCGCGGTGCTCGTGGTCGGAGTCATTGCCGTGTTCAATATTGGTGTTATCCCACTGCCGCAAGCGCTGGGAATCACCGGGCTAGTCGCACTTTTCGTCGTTTGGTATTTATACAAGCAAATCCGTGATAAAGATCGTGAGCGCAAGCGCACCGCCGTTAAAGATTCGAAGGGCTCGCGGTGGAAAATCATACTATCCACTGCCGTCATCGTTGGCGGCCTGCTCTTCGCTTGGCAGAAGTTGCTTCCCGGCGTATTCCCTTCAGTGCGGGATCCATTTATTTGGGCAATTCCCGTCCTCTTTGGCGCCCTTGGTAGCAGCTGGCTCTTTGGCGACGACCTTTACATGTGGCAGGCATTCGGGCGCACGCGCCGCTCCTGGCGCCGCCACAACCTAGGCACGGGCTTGCTCGGTTTGGTGTGCGTGCTTGCACTAAGTGGGCTGCTTGCGCCCGCGGATCTCTTCGTGAATGTAGGACTTTATGTCCTGTTCTTTGTGTTGTGCAATGCGAGTTTGTGGTTGGGCCTCGTTGGAGTGATAGGAGGAATGAGCCTTCTCGGGTTTATTCGGGGCGTGGAAATGTCGCAGCCTACCGGCGCGATCGTATGCGTAGTCTGCATCGTCCTTGTTTTGCCCGTTCATTACTTTTACCCGCTGTACGCAAATACCCAACGTATCCCGGAGTGGTCGAAATGATTAAAGCCGAAAACCTAGCTATGCAAAATGCTCCGGCGCTGTCTTTCGCGCTCGAAGATAACCTGACCCACGGCCTGGTGGGCCCCAATGGAGTGGGCAAGACGACGCTGCTGCGCATGATCGCAGGCCAGCTCAAGTCGGAGGGGTTGAAAGTCTTTGGGGAGCGCCCCTTTGACAACCAGAAGATCATGGATCGCATCATCCTGATGGGCATCGATAACCCGCTTTTCGATGGCTGGAACGTGGACAAGCTCTTCCGCATTGGCAAGGCGCGGTGGAAGACCTGGAACCAGGAGCGGGCTGAAGAACTTGCCGCGCAATTTGCGCTCCCGAAGAAGAACTACTCCGGCTTGTCCCGCGGCCAGAAGTCCGCGATGGGCTTTATCTTCGCCGTAGCTTCCGGCTGCGAGTTGATGCTGCTGGATGAGCCCTACCTGGGACTCGACGTCGATAAGCGTCAGCGCTTTCTTGAGGTCCTCCGGAAGGAACAGGGCAAACGCACGATTGTGGTGTCCACCCATCATCTCGATGAGATTGAGGGCTACCTCGACACGGTGCTTTTGCTTGGCGAAGCCCCCTTGTCTGGCCCCATTGAAAGCCTCGTCGACTGCATCGTGGCGGTGACGGGCCCTGCGGAACAAGTAGATAGGGCGCTGGGGCGCCTACAGTTGCCGGTATTGGCCCGCCATTCCTCGGTCCACGCAGAGCGTGTGCTTATCGACGCCCGCCCCAACTTCGCCGAGTGCGTCTTCGATCAGGCGGCAGAATTCGGGCTACGCGCGCAGGAAGTCACCCTGGAAGAGGCGGTGCTGGCGCTAGGAGGTGCACAATGAAACTCTTCTTCGGCACGCTCAATTGGAGCAGCTCGTTGGTCACGATATTCCTGCTGTCCGGAATTTTCCTGCTTCGCGGAATTGAAGACCCGCTGATTACTGTATTCGCCCTCGTCGCACTTTGGGCGGAGACTTTTGCGACTGAACCAGACAAGGCCAAAGCACAGGCGCTGGGCCTTAGCACCGCGGTTACAACTCGCTATGGGCGAATCGTAGCGGTAATGCCAGCCCTAATTGCTGGTGTCATCAGCATCTATTTGCGATGGTGGTTCGCCCTCGTCATAACGGCGCTAATTCTCGCGTGGAAGCTGACCTGTTGGAAGGCCAAAGCCAAAACCATGACGGTCGAAGACCTTCTAGCGGATACTCCAGGCAATGATAGCTTTGGACACTTCCCAGCAAGCCTTGAAGGTCAGTTGGTCTACCGCCCGTTGGTTCGCGGTTGGGTCATCGGCTGGGTGGTCCTGGGTATCGCAGCGGTGGCGAACGCCTTCATCAGCAGCACATGGCCTGAGAACGGACCGAATATCGGAAACATGCTGATGACAATGGGCATCTTGGCGATGGCAACTGTTGTGCAACACCTAGATTCTTTGGCCAACTTCGTCACGCTTGGCGGCAGCCAAAGTACTTGGGCGCGACATGTCATCATCGCAAGCTTGGTCAGTCCGGCGGCGAGCCTCCTTGGCGTTGGGCTTAGCTGGCTGATTGTGGGTAAACCTATTTGGCTCATTGCAGCATTCGGCTTCCTGGTGCCCGCTCTCGTTGTCTCGCTTGAATTGTGTTCGTGGAAGACCGTCTACATGCCGGTGCTGATTGCCGCTGCAACGGCAGCCATCTTCGTGTTGCGAATGAAGGAGATGCTCGACGGGGTGCCAATGATGCTCGCGGCGGCCGTTACGTACGTGCTGTGGGCGGTGCTGCTGCCCGCCAACGTGCGACGGGTGAATCCATACGCCTCAGGCCTTAAAAAATGGCTAGGTATAAAGACCTAAAAAGTTGTGTTTACCTGCGGATTTGTAAAGTTTCAAAGTGGTGTGTAACTTTATGTGAGTCAGCGCGACCGACAGTGCCCCACAGTCACCCAGTGACTGGCTGAAGCGGCGATAGGAAAACAGGCCCTGACAAAAACAAATTTTTTGCTCATAATGAGCTGTCACTATTCAAATGGTGCCTGTTCGTTGTGTGGCGATGATGTCTGAGAACTCAATAGTGTGCCA